>NZ_QSKB01000019.1:0-53739 GCF_003469085.1 Collinsella sp. AM29-10AC | reverse complement strand
TCGGAAGGCACGTGCAGACCTTTCGTCATGGCCTCCTACCTTTCTTTCGGGCCTTTCGGCCGAATCTCTCAGCACCCTTCCGTAACGGGTGCTGCTTGCTGACAGCTCTAGTTATATCCAAATTCCAACCGCAATTCCACCTCGCCCCCGAACGGTCAACAAAGTTCGATGAACGGTATATCGAATATGATTCTCCCATAATGCACTTCGGCGTTCTAAAGTAGCTTTTCTAAGGTAAATGCTCTTTTTTCTTAAAAATCATTCGCAATTACAACTCCAATCTTTCGATTAAGAATTGCATATCTAAAACGGTTTTATGTATATAAATGACGCTTGTTCGTGTTTCTGTCTGTATTCGATGATATTCAGCTACCTATCATTCTTATTCACACATACTCACCAGTTGAGTGAGGATATAGACCGTTTTTCACAACGCGAAGGGCGTCAGCTCTATGGCTTGTCAGCGTAAGAAGTAGGTAAAGATACCGTTCACGCGATACGTCCGTGCCATAGGCCGACTAAATTGAGACAATAGTGAATAGTGTTAGGCAACCGTCCCCCACGGGGACTGAACGGACAGATGCATATGCCGAGCAAAATCGAAAAAAAGCAAGCCGCTGCAAAGCTGCGTAAGCCGCCGCACGACTTCTCGTACACGCAGAACCGAGAGCTCAGCTGGCTGCGCTTTGACAACCGTGTGCTTGACGAAGCCTTCGACGAGACCGTTCCGCTGTTCGAGCGGCTAAAGTTCGTGTCGATTTTCGAGTCTAACCTCGATGAGTTTCTCATGGTGCGCGTGGGCGGCCTGTCCGATCTGGCAGAGCTCAAAAAACAGCCTGTCGACAACAAGAGCAATATGACCGCCTCCGAACAAGTCGATGCTGTCATGGCCGAAATGCCCGGGCTCCTTACCCGATGGGAGTCCATCTTTAAGAGCATCGAGGGCAAGCTCGACACCCTGGGCGTTCACCGCGCCCGCATCGATTCGCTTACGCCCGAGGAGCGCACCTTTGTAACCCGTTACTTCCAGGCCTACGTGTCGCCGGTCATCTCACCGCTGGTGATTGACCCGCGCCACCCCTTCCCCAACCTGCGCAACGGCGCACTCTACCTGGCCTGCGGCCTGGACGGCGTCACCGACGAGGAGAGTCTGCTGGGCCTTATCGAGATTCCCACCTCGATGAACCGCGTGGTCGAGATCCCCTCGCCCACCGGCACCTACTCCTACATCTTGCTCGAGGACGTCATCCTCGCCTGCCTGGACAGCTGCTTTGGCTCCTATAAGCCGCTCGACCGCGCGCTCATCCGCGTCACCCGCAACGCCGACATCGACCCGGACGGCGAGGGCGTCGAGGAGGAAGAGGATTACCGTCAGCACATGAAGCGCATCCTCAAGAAACGCTTGCGCCTGCAGCCGGTGGTGCTCGCGGTCTCGGGGTCGCTCGAGAAGGCGACGCTCAAGACCATCCGCAAGGCGCTCGAGCTTTCGCGCCGCTCTGTCTTTACCTGCGATATCCCGCTCGACCTAGGCTACGTCTTTGGCATTGAGGGCAAGATTCCCGAGCACCTGCGCAACGAGCTGCTCTTTACACCGTTTAAGCCGCAGCCCAACCCCACCATCGATATGACCCGCTCCATCCGCGAGCAGGTACTTCAGCACGACAAGCTGCTCTTTTATCCCTATGAGGCCATGAACCCCTTCCTGGATCTGGTGCACGAGGCCGCCTACGACCCCGAGTGCATCTCACTGCGCATCACGCTCTACCGCGTGGCCAAGCAGAGCCGCCTGTGCGAGTCACTGATCGATGCCGCCGAGAACGGCAAAGAGGTCACGGTGCTCATGGAGCTCCGCGCGCGCTTTGACGAGCAGAACAACATCGAGTGGGCCGAGCGCCTGGAAGAGGCCGGCTGCACCGTCATCTACGGCTCCGAGGGCTTTAAGTGCCACTCCAAGATCTGCCAGCTCACCTATCGCGAGGGCATGGCGCTAACGCGCCTGACGCTGCTGGGCACCGGCAACTTTAACGAGAAGACGGCCAAACTCTACAGCGACTTTATGCTCATGACCGCTCACCCCGGCATCGGCGAGGACGCCAACCTGTTCTTCCGCAACCTGTCGCTGGGCAACCTGCGCGGCGATTACCGCTTCCTGGGTGTGGCGCCCGTCGGACTGAAACCGCTCATCATGCGCGGGCTTGACCGCGAGATCCAGCGCGCCCTCGCCGGCGAGCCCGCCCGCGTGTTCTTTAAACTCAACTCGCTCACCGACCGCGAGGTCATCGACAAGATCGCCGAGGCATCGTGCGCAGGAGTCCGCGTGGACATGATCATCCGCGGCATCTCGTGCCTCAAGCCGGGCGTTCCTGGCAAGACCGAGAACGTGCATGTCCGTTCTATCGTCGGACGCTTTTTGGAGCATGCGCGCGTTTACGCCTTTGGCGTGGACTCGGACATGATCTATCTGAGCTCGGCCGACATGATGACACGCAACACCGAGCACCGCGTGGAGATCGCCTTCCCCGTGCTCGACCCCACCTGCCGCGCCCTGGTGCACGAGTACATGAGCATGCAGCTGCGCGACAACGTGAAGGCCCGCAGCCTCACGAGCGACGGCACCTGGGTCCCCGTGGAGCGCGCAGAGGGTGAGAAACCCTTCAACTCGCAGGAAGCCCTGCTGGAGCGTGCCTACCGCAACGCCGAGGCCGCGCCCGAGCCCGTCATTGAGGCAAAACCCGCCCCCGAGCCCGAGCCGCAGCCGGTAGCACCCAAGGTCCAAGAGGTCCAGGCGACCGTCATTGAGCCCGAGCCTGCACCTGCACCTCGACCCGAGCCGCAGGTCACCAAGCCCGCACCCGAGACGAGTGCCCGTCGCGATAAGCCCGCTGGCAAGACCAAGGCCATCGAGCGCCATCACCCCGGCCGCGTGCGCATGGGCTTGGGCCTGATCGGTCTGGGTCTCAAGACGCTCATTACCGGCAGGACGAAATAGTCGTTTGTAGAAGCAGTTTGTAGAAGCGCCCCGCATTTGAGCAAAGCCTCGGATGCGGGGCGCTTTTCCCTGCTACCATGGTGCGAGCAACAACACGAATGACAGGCAGGGATATGAAGCTCACTATAGAATCGATGACCTACGGCGCCGACGGGCTGGCGCACGCCGACAACGGCAAAGCCGTCTTTGTGCAGGGTGCCGTGGCAGGCGACACCGTCGAGGCCGAGGTCGTACAGGACGGCAAGTCGTTCATGCGCGCCCGCACCACCGAGATTCTGGAGCCGAGCCCCGATCGCATTCAGCCCCCCTGCCCCTACGTGGGCATCTGCGGCGGCTGCTCGTGGGGCAATCTCTCACGCACGGCACAGCTCGCCGCCAAGGAGCAAAACCTGCGCTCCACGCTCGAGCGCATCGGCAAGTTCGCTCCTGAGCAGGTCGATGAGTTGGTGCAGCCCATCTGCCACACCAAGGACGACTGGGGCTACCGCAATAAAATCGAGCTCGAACCGACCGTCGTCAACGGTCGCGTGCGCCTTGGCATGCACGGTGTCGACCCCAGCAAAATCGTGACCGTCGATGCGTGCCCGCTGTTCGATAAACGTTTTCCCAAGGCGCTCAAATCGGTCGTCGGCGCACTCAACTATCTAAGCGGCAGCCATGACTTAGGGCTCGAACGCGTGGGCATTCGCGCATCGCGCCGCACCAAGGCGCTCGAGGTTGCACTCTGGACGCCCACGGGCTCTTTTCCGCGCTCGCAAGTCTCCCGCGTGCTGGCGGTCGCCGCTCATCCCACGAGCATCGTGCGTGTGATGAGCAAGGGCGAAAAGAAGGCCCGCCGTGTCTCCAAGGTCGAAATGCTCGCCGGAGAGGGCTCATGGACCGAGAATATCGCCGAGGGTCAGATGCGCTTGTCTGCCCCGTCTTTTTTCCAAGTCAACACCAAGGGTGCTGAAATTTTGATCGAGCTTGTCATGGAAGCGCTCGACCCGCAAGAAGACGAGCTTGCCGTGGACCTGTACTGCGGCGCCGGAACCTTTACCCTGCCGCTCGCCCGCCGCTGCGACTTCGTCGCCGCCGTCGAGGCCTACGGCCCGGCCGTGCGCGACCTGCGCCGTAACCTGGAAATCAACAAGCTTGATAACGTCGACGTCATTGGCGGAGACGCGGTGCGCGAGTTCCCCGACCAGGATGCCGACGTCTTGGTGGTCGACCCGCCGCGCGCAGGCCTCGCCCCCGAGGCGATCGACCTTATCGCCAGCACGAGCGCTCGCGATGTCGCCTACGTGAGCTGCGACCCCGCCACCCTGGCACGCGACCTTAAGCGCTTTGTCGAGGAAGGTACCTTCTCCCCCGTCAAGATCACGCCGGTCGATCTGTTCCCGCAAACCTTCCACTGCGAAACCGTCGTCCACCTCAAGCGCAACTAGACTGTTTGCCCCAGACCACGCCCGATGATTTTTCTGGCACGGGGATAAAAATAGATTTGCTCCGAATGATTATTTAATCCCCGTCCCGAAATTGAACCGCCCCTCATTTCTTGAACATTAGAAATGGGGGCTTCTTTATGGACGGGAGAGTCAGGCACGACGCCACGCTGAGGACTCTTGCAGCAGAGCTTTGCGACAGGGGGTGCGGGCGCGCCGAAGGCCAGCGGGAGGCCGAAGGGTGCCCGGACCCGGCCGGGGCCGGCGGCGTGCGAGGGCAAGCTCATGCGACGGAGCTGCTGCCCGGGCGCCTGAAGGACGAATTCTACAGGAGCCGGACGTGGCGGAGCTTCGAGGAGTTCAAGCGGGACCTCGAAGCCTATACCGTTCACTGGAACAAGAGGAGGCGGGTTAAGCAAAAGGGACTGACCCCGGAGGAGTTCCGAAATCAGTCCCCATGTGCGGCATAGGCCGCTAATTGACCCGTCCAAGTATCGGGGCGCAGTTCATTTCAGCGCCGCCCGAGAAAGCTAAACGCCTTCTGGCAGGTTGTCCCGGGCCGAGGGCGGCCACCTTGATCGCCCTCGGCCCTCACCCACCTCAACTGCCCCTCAATTACATAGAGCTGATTGAGGAGGGCGCAGGCTAGCGGGTGCCTTCCTCATCGTCGTTGGGCCGGTAGGTGATGAACTCGATAACAAAGGCCAGGACGGCAGAGACGAGCGAGGCGATGATCGCGAAGATCATGTGGGAGATCCCGGCGCCACCAGGGGTCCCGTCGATAAAGTTGAGCAGGTTGAAGACGCCGAGGCCGCCCGAGATGTACATGAGAGCGCCAGTCATTCCCACGATGACGCCGCCCACGGCGGAGCTCAGGCATGCCACGACGAACGCGCGCTTGTTGGGGAGGGCGATGCCGTAGATGCCCGGCTCGGTGACGCCGAAGAAGAAGGCGGAGATCATCGCGGGAAGGGCGATGCCGCGGAAGCGCTCGTCCTTGTTTCTGAGGTACATGGCAAAGATGACCGCTCCGAGCGCGAACCCGTGGCCGATGGTGGCGGCGAGCACGCTGTCGTGGCCGAGGGTGTTCAGATTCATGATGGAGATGGGGATGAGGCTCCAGTGGAAGCCAAAGATGACGAGGCACATCCACAGTCCGCCAACCAGGGCGCTGCCCAGGACGGAACCAACCACGGGGAGCTGGAAGATGAACGAGAACGCCGCGCTCAGCAGGTTGGTGATGAGGGTGGCCACCGGGCCGATGATGAGGTAGCCCAAGACGATGGAGACCGTCATCGTGGCGAGCGGGACAAGGAACATCTTGAGCGCAGCCGGCATCCAGCTCTTGAGCCAGCGCTCAAGGATAGAGCCGAACCACACCATGAGAAGGACGGGGATCACCGAGCTCACGTAGCCGGACACGGGCATGATGATGGGGAGCCCGAGGGCGGTGGCGTACCACGAGAACGTGCCGGCCACGCCGAGGTCGATGCTGCCGAGCGCCTCGCCCGAGGTCAGGGCGACCATCGTCGGGTAGAGAAGCGCCACGCCGATTGCCACGCCGGTGAACTCGTTCATGCGGAACTTGCGCGCGGCACTGAACGCCAGGGCGACGGGAAGGAAGTAGAAGAAGCCGTCAGCCACGGTGTAGAGCAGCGTGTAGAGGCCGTCGTTTGCAAAGGCCGGGACGAAGTAGGTGATGAGGGCAAGCAGTCCCTTCATGATGCCTGCGGCGGCAAGCGGTCCCAGGATGGGCTGGAAGATGCCAGAGATGAGGTCGATGACGACGGAGGCAACGGTCTTATCGCCCTGGGGCTCGTCGTCGGCGCTTGCGCCGCCCGAGAAGTTGCCGGCCTCCAGGACCGCGTCGTAGACGTCCTCGACGATGTTACCCACGACCACCTGGTACTGGCCGTTGGCCTGGATGACCTGGATGACGCCCTTGAGGGCCTCGATCTTGGCAGTGTTGGCGCGGGACTCGTCCTTGAGTTTGAAGCGCACGCGCGTGATGCAGTGCGCGACGCTGGCGACGTTCTCTGTGCCGCCTACGTTCTCGAGTATGGATCTGGCCAGATCGTCGTATTTTTCAGCCATTATTTTCTCCTTAGTGATATTGCCCGGGCGGCTAGCCCAGGTCGCCTCCGTTGGTGGCGATGGCCTGTTGATACCAGTAGAAGCTCTTCTTGCGCCTGCGCTCGAGCGTGCCGTTGCCCAGGTTGTCGCGGTCCACGTAGATGAAGCCGTAGCGCTTCTCCATCTCGCCGGAGCCCGCGCTCACGAGGTCGATCGGCCCCCAGGTGGTGTAGCCGAGCATCTCGACGCCGTCCTGCTCGATGGCGTCACGCATGGCCTCGATGTGCTCGCGCAGGTAGGCGATGCGGTAGTCGTCCTCGATCGTGCCGTCGGGAAGCACCTCGTCATAGGCGCCGAGGCCGTTCTCCACCACAAAGAGCGGCTTCTGGTAGCGGTCCCAGAGGTCGTTGATCGTGATGCGGAATCCCAGCGGGTCGATGACCCAGCCCCAGTCGCTCGTGCGCACGTAGGGGTTCTCCACGCCGGCGAAGGCGTTGCCCTCGGCGACGCCGCCCACGGAGTCGGGGTCGCCCGCGGTGCAGCGCGAGGAGTAGTAGCTAAACGAGATGAAGTCGACGGTGTTCTCCGCAAGGATGCGCTCGTCCTCGGCGGTCATGCCCACGTCGATGCCCTCGCGCTCGAGCATCTTGAGCGCGTAGCCGGGGTAGCGACCGCGCGCCTGCACGTCCACGAAGAAGAGGTCCTCCTGGTTCTTGACCTGCGCCGCGCGAACGTCCTCGGGACGACAGGAGTAGGGGTAGTAGCTTCCCGCGGCGAGCATGCAGCCCACCTTGTTCTCCGGATCGACCTCGTGGGCGATCTTGGTGGCCCAGGCGCTCGCCACGAGCTCGTTGTGCGCGGCGCGGTACTCGGCCTCGCGGGCATTCTCCCCGGGCTCGAGGACGATGCCGGCACCCATGAAGGGACGGTGCAAGATCATGTTCATCTCGTTGAACGTGATCCACCAGCGCACGAGGCCGCGGTAGCGGTTGAAGAGCACCGTCACAAGCCGCTTGTAGAGCTCGATAAGGGTGCGGTTTCGCCAGGCGCCGTACTTCTTGACGAGGTGGATGGGGCAGTCGAAGTGCGTGATGGTCACGAGGGGCTCGATCCCGTGCTCGCGGCAGCAGCGGAACACGTCCTCGTAGAAAGCGAGCCCGGCCTCGTTGGGCTCCTCCTCGTCGCCATTGGGGAAGATGCGGCTCCAGGCGATGGAGAGGCGAAAGACCTTAAAGCCCATCTCCGCGAAGAGGGCTATGTCCTCGCGGTAGTGGTGGTAGAAGTCGATGCCCGTCTGGGCCGGGTAGTAGTACCCGGGCTCGAAGTCGAGCATGCGCCTCAGGCCGCGGCTTACGTCGTTGCGCTCCGGCCCGTGTGGGATGACGTCGACGTTGGCAAGGCCGCGGCCGCCCTCGTCATAACCTCCCTCGCATTGGTTGGCGGCGGTGGCTCCTCCCCAAAGGAACCCTTTTGGAAATGGCATGGTGCCTCCTTCTCTCTGGCGCCCCCATCTCTGCGGGGGACGCTTTATAACGTCCTTGCGGCCTCGCGCGCCTGGCCCGTGGCCCTTTCCCTGATGCGCGCGGGCCGCCTGTGAAGGGGTGACTAGCTGACGGCTTGTCCTGCGGCGGCGCGACGTGCCTCCCGGCCTCCAAGCAGGGAGGGGACCTGTGCCAGGCACACGCCGGCGAGGATGGTGGCGACGCCCAGCCACTCGACGACGCCGAGCGGCTCGCCGAGGACGATCATGGCGATGAGCAGGCCGGCGGGGAGTTCCGCGGCGGCCATGACGGTGGACAGGCCCGCGGGCAGGTGCGGAGAGCCCATGCCGAAGAGCAGGACCGGGCAGAGCATGCCAAAGAAGCCGGCGATGACGGCAAAGGGCAGGATGCCCTGGGCGAGGACGCCCGAGACGACGTAGTCCGGACACACCGTGAGCGACATGACCACGGAGCCCGCGCATACGATGACGCCACGCTGCTCGGACGAGCAGGGGGCCTCGACCTTGCCGGAGAGGGTGACAAAGAGGGAGCAGGACACGGCCGCCCCCAGCGCGCAGAGCAGGGCCACGGGGTCGTACCCGGTGATGCCGGTCTTGTAGACGCCGCTGGCGAACACCGTTCCGAAGACGATGACCAGGGCGGAGGCCACTTGGAGGAGCCTCGGCGGCCGGCGCGTCATGACGGTCTGCCACACGAGCCCCAGCCACGTGAACTGGAAGAGGAGCGTGAGTGCCACCGGGGCGGGCAGCACGCTCATGGCGTAGCAGTAGAGGATTGAGGTGAGGCAGGTGAGGGCTCCCAGGCCCATGAGCTTGAGGGCGAGCTTCCAGCCCACGCGCTGCCAGCGGTGCCCGAGTGCGTGCCCTGCGAGCGTGGCGAGGGCGAAGAAGAGGCAGCCGAACCACGCCTGGCTCGCCACCACCTGCGCTGAGGTGAAGCCCGCGGCGTAGGCGAGCTTGTAGGTCGTGGCCATCGCGCCGTAGCAGGCGCCGCCCGCAAAGACCTGGAGCGCCGCCTTGACCTGCCCCGCGCCCGCGGCTCCCGCCTCGGCGGTCTGTTGCTTGATTGTGTTTGTTTCTGCCATTAGGCTCCCTTCCGTCTGCTGTCTTGCAGATGCACGTCTCGTGCGTCTGTTCCCTGCAGTCGGAAGGTGGGCTCGTGCGGTCTTCTGGCGGTGCATGTGGTACCTGCTGCCAAGACGAAAAAAGCCACGCAACCGACTGCTCGGTTGCGTGGCAAAAAGGTGGCTAGCGCCCAGAAAAGTCCACGCGTTTTTAGACTGGGACAAAGTACTACAACAGGTGAGATTCCGTCAAGAAAAACCGAGGAAAAAAGTGAGCCTCTGCCCGCCGTACCTGTGGCGGTCGTTCCCCGAACGGGGCAGTGCTGTTGGGGACTGTCTCGATCTGTAACAGTTGGGGCTAGTTTTGGTCGATGGATGTTACAGATTGAGATTGTTGAGGATGGGTGGGGGTAGCTAATTCGGACGGGGCTATTTTAAACATTGGGAAATCGAGCGTGGCAAGCGGAGGTCTTCGGGGTATAAGACGGCTAATTGTATGCCGCCTATGAAAGGAACCCTCATGCCCAGCGTTGCCGTTCTCGCCGCCGATGGCTTTGAAACTATTGAATGCCTGACCATGGTCGATGTCATGCGTCGCGGCGGCGTGCGCGCCACGCTTGTCTCGATCATGCCCACGCGCGAGGTCGTAAGCTCGCTGCAGATTCCCGTAACCTGCGACGTACTCTTTGACGAGATTAACTTTAACGAGTATGACTGCGTCGTGCTGCCCGGCGGTCTGCCCGGCGCCACCAACCTGCGCGCCGACCAGCGCGTCTGCGACGTGGTCTGCGAGTTCGCCGCGACCAAGCACGTCGCCGCCATCTGCGCCGCCCCGTTTATCCTGGGTGAGCTCGACCTGCTCGAGGGGCGCCACGCCACGTGCTTCCCTGGCTTTGAGAAAAGCTTCCCCAAAGGCGCCTATACCGGCGAGAAGGTTACGCAAGACGGCAACATCATCACCGCCAGCGGCATGGCCCAGTCGCTCCCCTTTGCGCTTGAGCTGCTGCGCACGCTCGCCGGCGACAAGGCCGTCGAGAAGGTCGCCGAGGGCATTCAGCTATGATTTTGGCTTCGCAATCACCGCGCCGCATCGAGTTGATGCGCGAGGCGGGCTATGACATTCGCATCATTCCTGCCGATATCGACGAAACGCCGTTTGATGGCGAGGCCCCGCTTACGCTCGTTGAACGCTTAGCACGCGCCAAAGCCGCCGCCGTTGCCGCCGAGCATGCCGAGCCCAATGAGCTGACGGTCGCGGCCGACACCATCGTCACCTTTGACGGCAAGATTCTGGGCAAGCCGGCAACCGAGGACGAGGCGCGTACCATGCTCCGTGAGCTTTCGGGCCGCACGCACCAGGTCGCAACCGGCGTCTGCATCGTTAAGGCAGGCGATACGGCCGCCCCACATGCCGCCGAGAGCCTGTCCTTTGTCGATGTGACCGACGTGACGTTCTACGAGCTCACCGACGAGCAGATCGAGCACTACGTCGCCTCGGGTGAGCCCATGGACAAGGCCGGCGCCTACGGCATTCAGGGCACAGGAGGACGCATGCTCGTGCATGATATATCGGGCGACTTCTATAACGTGGTGGGCCTACCCATCGCTCGCGTCGCGCGCGCGATTCAAAAGCTCTCGTAATTGCATCTGGCGCTGGGTATCCCCCAGCGCCTACAATTTTGGCGTACCGTACGGATCCCGACCGGGCACATGGCGCGGCGGAAAACCGATAGGAGTTAAACATGGATACACTGCTCGAGGCCATTGACGTCTGCGATGTCGATGGCTTTTGCTATGGCAACTATACGGACGAGGAGGCCGGCACCGGTTGCACCGTAATCGTGGCACCCGAGGGCGCCACCGGCGGCGTTGACGTTCGCGGCGGTGCTCCAGCATCGCGCGAAACCGACCTGCTGCGACCCGAGAACACCGTCGACAAGGTCCACGCCGTCTGCCTTTCGGGCGGATCGGCCTTTGGTCTGGAGGCCGCAAGCGGCGTCGCCCGCGAGCTCGAGAGCCGCGGCATCGGCCTTCCCGTCGGCCCCACGCAGGTGCCTATCGTGTGCTCCAGCTGCATCTTCGACCTCGCCTTTGGCGATCCCACCGTGCGCCCCGACATAGAAGCCGGCATCGCCGCCGTGCGCGAGGCACTCGACAACACCCCCACCACACTCGAGCAGGGCAATGTGGGTGCCGGCACCGGTGCTACCGTAGGAAAGCTCATGGGCCCCACCACCTGCATGAAGGCCGGCCTTGGCGCTGCCGCCGTGGCGCTCGGCCCTGTCAAGGTGGGTGCCGTGGTCTCGGTCAACGCCTGCGGCAACGTCGTCGACCCGACCACGGGCGAGTGGGTAGCCGGCATGCGCGCCGCAGCCGATAGCAACCAGATCGTCGACATGGAGCTCGCCGCTTTTGCCGCCGCCGGCTCTATGCAGATGCCGCTCGACCGCACCAACACCACCATCAGCTGCATCGTCACCAACGTTGAGCTCACCAAGGCTCAGGCCACCAAGGTCTCCCAGATGGCCGCAGACGCCTACGCACACGCCATTCGTCCCACGCACACCACCAACGACGGCGACACCATCTACACCCTCGCCAGCGGCAAACTAGACGCTCAGACAAGCGCCACCGTTCCCCTAGACCTGCTGGGCATGCTCGCCGTAAGGGCCCTACAGACCGCCATCGTAAACGGAGCCAAAACCGCCAAAACCTCCCACGGCATCCCCGGCGCCGCGAAGTAACTTCACTCGACCGTCGGTCGGAGGCGGGCGGGCGTTACGTTTGCTGCTCTACAGTCCTATGCAAGACGAAGGCCACATTAAGTGGCCTTCTTTGCATGCGGAACTCGCGACAAACGTAACGTCCGCCCGCCTCCGACCGACTACCAACCAAATTCTTTTCAGCCCAGGCCCCTTTGTACCACGCGTCGAAGATCTTCAAATTCAGCTTGCTGACATAAAGCGAGACATAGCAGAGGACCCCTGGTCCTTAACTTGATACGAGTTCCGCACGCAAAGGAGGCGCCAGTGGCGCCTCCGTCTTGCGCAGGACTGTCCGAAGTAGCAAGTTAAGGACCAGGGGTCCCCGTTACCCGTGCGTTTCTGTGCTAGTTGAATTTGAAGATCTTTGAGGCAAGACGGTATAGGCCGAGTGTGGTTTTGTCTCCGGCCCGTCCGCGCAGGTTGGTGAAGAAGCCGACCACGCCGTAGCGGGCACGACGATACATGCGCTCGTCGTAGGCCTTCAAATCATTCCACAGCGTCTTTAGGCGCTCGTCGGCGCAATCTTCCTCGGAAAGCTTGGTGAGCACCGAGCAGATCGCCATCATCATGGTGAAGTAGCCCATCATGTACGAACGCAGACGCGACGACTCAACATCGCTGTACAGGTGGTACGACTCCATCATGATACGCGTAACACGGAACTGCTGGTCCAGACGCTTGACCATCGTTGCCTCGTTGACGCTCTGACCTTCGCGACCGATAAAGTAGCGGTAGAGGTCGATGTCGGCGTAGTACATGGTCTTGCAACGCGGCAGCGGCACGTAGGCGTAGATGTTGTCCACATAGAACGTGTGCGGCGGCATGGGAAGGTTGGACTCGCGCAGCACATCCGTGCGATAGCACAGGCTGTGCATGAGTAGGTTCTGGTCCAGGCGGAAATGACCGATCTGATCCCAGGAAAAGATCTTTTTGCGCGGCAGGGCAAATTTGTAACCGATAGCGGTATGCGTGCCCTCGTAAACCTTCTCGTACACGTAGTTCGAGATAAACAGGTCAACGCGCTGGTCGCGCTCCTCAAAGCCACGCAGAATCGACAGCATGGTCGAAAGGGCAGCGCCGTCAAGCCAGTCGTCCGAGTCGACAACCTTGTAGTAGGTGCCCTGCGCCTCGCGCAGACCCGAAAGGACGGCAATACCGTGACCGCCATTCTCCTGGTGCACCGCGCGGATGATTCCAGGATAACGGGCCTCCCACTCGTCGGCCTTGGCGGCCGTCTCGTCCTTGGAGCCGTCGTCCACCACGATAATCTCGATATCGGTGGCGCAATTGCTCCCCTCCAAGATGGAGGTGATGCAATGGTCCATGTCCTTGGCGGCGTTATACGAGGGAATACCGAATGTTATGACTTTATGCATGGCAGGCGATAATCTCATCCGAAAGATCGAGGGCAGAATTGGTCACGGCGTCCATATCGTAGTAACGATACTCGGCCAGACGACCCACCGGGTGGAAGTTCGTCAGGTTCTGGACGCGCTCAAGATAGCGCTCATAGAGCTCACGGTTCTCGGGCTCAAGAATGGCGTAGTACGGCGTCTCGCCCGAGCCGGGCGTATAGGCCTTGGAGTACTCCTTCATGATGGTGGTCTTGCCGGGCAGGACCTGACCGGTCATGTTCTTGAACTCGGTGATACGCGTGTAGTCCTCGCTCGTGGTGTAGTTGACGGTGCCCACGGGCTGGAACTGGTCCATATCGAGCGTCTCGAACTTCATATCGAGCGTGCGGTACGGCAACGCACCCAAGTCGAGGCTGAACAGCTCATCGAGAGGACCGGTATAGACAATCTCGCCGCCGTAGACCTTGCCATCGATCTTGACGGTGGTCTCGTCGATTTCAAAGAGATCGCGGGCGTCCACGTCGCAGAACACGTCGATCAGATCGTGATCGAGCATATGCTCGAACAGCGCGGTATAGCCGTCCTGCGGCATGCCCTGGAAAGGAGCCTGCGGGAAGTAGCGATCGTCATCGCCCACAAAGACGGGAACGCGGCCGGTGATCGAGGGGTCGATCTGGTCGGGCGTCTGGCCCCACTGCTTCATGGTGTAATGCAAAAAGACGTTCTCATAGACATAATCGGCGACCTCGGCAAGATCCGGGTCGTTCTTCTTGCGCAGCTCCATAATGGGCACCTTGACGTCCTTGCCAAAGGTCTCCACGAGCTTTTGGTACAGCTCCTCGCCGCGCTCATCGCCAAAGGCGAGCTTGAGGCTCGCATGGTTAAAGGGTACGGGCATGAGGGTGCCGTTGATGTTGGCGAGCACCTTGTGCTGGTAGTCCGTCCACTTGGTAAAGCGCGACAGGAAGCTATGGACGCGCTCATTAAAAGTGTGATAGATGTGCGGACCGTACTCGTGGACCAGGATTCCGGCCTCGTCAGTGCAGTCGTAGGCATTACCCGCGATGTGGCCGCGACGCTCCAAAACGGCAACACGATAGCCGATAGTTTCGGCAAGACGGCGGGCGCAAACGGCACCGGCATAACCGGCGCCGACAACGATCATGTCGTACGCACCGGCATTAAAGCCTTCAGGCAGGCCTGAGGTAATCTGCATCGATACTCCTTGTCAAAAGCCACACGCTTTTTAACTGGGCTTTTTCTCGAACATACGTCGAGACATATTTATCAGTGCGATTATAGCGCTAATGCGTCCTATAATGAGCTTGCCACACAAGGAAAGCTCAAGCACCGCGGCGTACATTATTGAAAGGTAAACCCGCTAGCAGCGGGTTTATTCGTGTACAGCCGAGGGCCTGGAGCTTAGCGAAACGCTTGTAAGGAGTATCATGAGCGATTTCCTGAACCGTATGAAGTCTGCCGCCAAGGCCGACCTTAAGACGATCGTCCTGCCCGAGGGCGAGGATCCGCGCACCATCGTCGCGGCCAACAAGATCATCGAGGAAGGCCTGGCCAACATCGTCATCCTGGGCGATCCCAACGAGATCAACGTTCCCGGCGCCACCGTCATCGACCCGCGCAATGCCGAGAAGCACGAGGAGTACGCACAGAAGTTTGCCGAGCTCCGCGCCAAGAAGGGCGTTACCATCGAGCAGGCTCGCGCCCAGGTGATGGACGCCACCTACTTTGGCACCATGATGGTCAAGATGGGCGACGCCGACGGCCTGGTCTCCGGCGCCTGCCACTCCACCGCCGACACCCTGCGCCCCGCGCTTCAGATCCTCAAGACCGCCCCGGGCACCAAGCTGGTCTCGGCCTTCTTCGTGATGTGCACCGACACCCCGCAGTTCGGCACCGACGGCACGCTGATCTTCGCCGACTGCGGCCTCAACATCAACCCGTCCTCCGACGAGCTCTCCGAGATCGCCATCGCCTCCGCTCACTCCTGGTCCACCTTCATGGGCAACGTTGAGCCGCACGTGGCCATGCTCTCCTACTCCACCATGGGCTCCGCCGGCGGCGAGGTCGCCAAGAAGGTCCAGGAGGCCGTGAAGTTCTGCAAGGAGAAGGCTCCCGAGCTCGCCATCGATGGCGACCTGCAGCTCGACGCCGCTATCGTCCCCACCGTCGCCCAGCTCAAGGCTCCCGGCTCCTCTGTCGCCGGCAAGGCCAACGTGCTCGTGTTCCCCGACCTCGAGGCCGGCAACATCGGCTACAAGCTGGTCCAGCGCTTCGCTGGCGCCGACGCTTACGGCCCCATCCTGCAGGGCATCGCCAAGCCGGTCAATGACCTTTCGCGCGGCTGCTCTGCCGACGACATCGTGGGTGTCGTAGCCATCACCGCCGTCCAGGCTCAGATGGCTGAATAGATTACATATCCCCTCGGGACCCTGCAGGGCAAAGCTCTGAAAACGTCCTCGGACATGCAAAGAGGCTCCGCTGCGCGCTTCGCGCGGCGGAGCCTCTTTGCGTCCTGCGGAATGTTTTCAGAGCTTTGCCCTGCAGGGTCCCTGCCGTCACGCAGCAGTCAGGGAATCTGGAGTGGGCGGCGGCTTGGCTACGAGCTGGGGCTTAGGATCTGAACGAATGGATGCCGTTGCTGAAAGCGCAGGCGTTGCCGGCGATGGTCACTTTGGGACTGGAATTACCGCCTGCTAGTAAAAAGGCCTCCGGAGCTGTTGCTCTGGAGGCCTTTTTTCAATTACAGACGAATGCGTTAGTTGTTCTTGGTCAGGCGTTCGACGTCGTGGGCGATCATGTATTCCTCGTCGGTGGGGATGACCATGACCGTGACGGCGGAACCGGCGGCGCTGATGACCTGCGGGCCGTTACCCACGGCCTCGCGGTTCTTGTTGTTGTCGATGCGCACGCCCAGCCACTCGAAGCAGTCGCAGAAAGCCTTGCGGATCGACCAGTCGTTCTCGCCAATGCCGGCGGTAAAGGTAATGGTGTCCACGCCCGCCATGGAGGCAATCATGGAGCCGGCCTGCTGCATGGCCTTGTAGGCGAACATATCGAAGGCGAGCAGGCAGCGCTCGTCGCCCTCGGAGGCGCGCGTGCGGATGTCACGGGCGTCGTTGGAGATGCCCGAGATGGCAAGCAGACCAGACTGCTTGTTCATCATGTCATCGACTTCCTGGTAGCTGTAGCCGCCCTCGCGCTGCAGGTAGCACACGGTAGCCGGGTCAATGGAACCACAACGGGTGCCCATCATCAGGCCGTCGAGCGGCGTGAGGCCCATCGTGGTATCGCGGCATACACCGTCCTCAATGGCGGCGAGTGAAGCGCCGTTGCCCAGATGACACGAAAGCAGACGGTGGCAGCGCGAACCCAGGATCTCCTTGGCCATCATCCACTCGTAGCGGTGGCTCGTACCGTGGGCGCCGTACTTGCGCACGTGGTACTTGTTACACACGTCCTTGGGCAGGGCGTAGGTGTAGGCGACCTCGGGCATAGTCATGTGGAACGAGGTGTCGAAGACGGCCACGTTGGGCAGCTCCGGATACTTCTCGCGACAATACTCGATTGCCGCTGCCTCGCCGTAGTTGTGCAGCGGGGCAAGCGGTGCCACCTCGAGAATCTTAGCCATGACCTCATCGTCGACGACCGCGGAATCGTCAAAGTACCAGCCACCCTGAACAATACGATGCCCAATGCCATCGATCGTAAAGTCGGTCTTCTCGAGCTCCTCGAGCACACGTGCGATAGCCGAACGGTGGTCCGGGAAGGGGACCTCCTCGGTTTGCTTGGCGCCACCGTTCTCGGAGTGGCCAAAGATGCCCATGTCCGAACCGATACGTTCGCAGTTGCCCTTGGCGAAAACCTCGCGGGTATCGGTATCCAAAAGCTGATATTTAAGGCTTGAGCTACCGGCGTTGACAACAAGTACGTTCATGAGACTCCTTTGCAGTGCGATACGGTCGGCGCAGACCCCTTAAGGCGGCCGCATGTTAATAAGAAGTTATCACAACTTAATAAATAACTATCAGGCATATCGCCCAACGAGCACAAAAGAGGGGCCGAACGGCGCTCGGTCGTCCAGCCCCTCCCCTTTTGCAATTACTTGCCGTTGACGATGCGCTCGACGTCGGAAGCGATCATGAACTCCTCGTCCGTGGGGATAACGAAAATCTTAACCTTGGAATCCTTGGCAGACAGGCACCATGC
The DNA here is from genome assembly GCF_003469085.1 of Collinsella sp. AM29-10AC. Classification (NCBI taxonomy): domain Bacteria; kingdom Bacillati; phylum Actinomycetota; class Coriobacteriia; order Coriobacteriales; family Coriobacteriaceae; genus Collinsella; species Collinsella sp. AM29-10AC. The sequence goes on along the minus strand of NZ_QSKB01000019.1, from coordinate 36,341 downwards.
GCCGTCACCACGCAGGGCGTTGCGGGCATGATCCATCTTGACGCCCATAAAGGCCAGGCGGTCGGCCACGCCGGCGCGGACGGCAGGAGCGTGCTCACCGATGCCGGCAGTGAAGACCAGGGTGTCCATACCGCACATGGAGGTGGCCATCTCGGCAGCCTTGGCAGCAATCTTGTAGACGAACATATCGAAGGCAAGCTGGGCCTCGGGGTCACCGGCAGCGGCGAGCTCCTCGACGTTGCGGCAGTCGTTGGTCTTGCCGCCGGTCACAGCCAAAAGGCCGGACTTCTTGTTCATCATCTCGTCGACCTCGTCGAAGGTGTAGCCGCCCTCGCGCTGCAGGTAGCACACGGTAGCCGGGTCGATGGAGCCGCAGCGGGTGCCCATCATAACGCCGTCGAGCGGCGTCAAGCCCATGGTGGTGTCCATGCACTTGCCGTCCTCGATGGCGCACAGGGAAGCGCCGGAGCCGATATGGCACACGACGACCTTGCGGGCCTCGCCGTTGGTCATCTCGGCGACCTTCTTGGAGATGTAGCGGTAGCTGGTGCCGTGGGCGCCGTACTTACGGATGTGCAGCTTGTCGCAGACGTCCTTGGGCAGGGCGTAAGTCTTGGCGACCTCGGGCATGTTGAAGTGGAAAGCGGTGTCGTAAACCGTGACGTTGGGCAGGTCGGGATACTGCTCCAGGCAGTACTCGATAACGTTGGCCTCGGGGTTGTTGTGCAGCGGGGCGAGCGGAGCGACCTCGCGGATCTTGGCGAGGACATCCTCGTCGACGAGGGAGGAATCGCCAAAGTACCAACCGCCCTGAACGATACGGTGGCCGATACCCTCAATCTTGACGCCGTTGGCCTCGAGGTCCTTCAGGACAACCTCGATGGCGACCTTGTGGTCGGGGAACTCGATGTTCTCGGTCACCTTCTTGGAGCCGTTGGCAGCATGGGTGAAAGTGCCGCCGGTAAAGCAGACGCGCTCGCAGGAGCCCTTTGCGGACACCTTATGGGACTTGGTATCGATGACCTGATACTTAAGGGTCGAAGATCCTGCGTTGACGACCAGAACGTTCATGTGTCTCCCTACTAACAGGCGGTGTGGCGCCGCCAGGTTACATACGCTTCAATAATAAACCCAAACGCCCTCGCGCTCGGGTTTATTGCGTTGATATATAAGTTATCGGTGCCTAAATACTCATGTCCTCTGGCTTGTAAGACGAAATAACGCGGGGATATACACAAGGGAAGAAATCCCGAGCGCGACAAGCAATATGACTCGAATGCCCGCGATGCCGCTCAACGCAGCGTTGAACAGATAGAAAAGGATGGCACCCACCGCCACCATCTGGCTTTGAACCGAAATCAGTGAACAGCGCATCGAAGGATCGGCTGCTTTTTGAAAAATTGAGTATTTAATTGGAGCAAATAACGAGTACGCGACCGTCTGCAGCACATAGAACACGGGCAGCAAATAAACCGGAGTTAAGGGAATCAAAAACAGAGCTGTCAGGAAAAGACGCACGATGCCGCAAATACGCGCAAAGCGGCCCTTGTCGACATGAGCAATCGCACAGGGCACAATAAGTCCCATGGAGGCCGAGGCAAGGAGCTGAACCGCAATGGTCACACCCGAAGCGACGGCATTCATTCCGCGACCCGCAAGCAGCAGTGAGAAAAAGTCTTCCAGGGCGACAAAAGCAAATGCCTGAGAACAGTCCATGATGAACGCTGAACGAAGAATGCCATTACACGCAATAGCGGCACCGATCATCTTCGGGCTAATTCCACGCTCAGGTGCCCCCGCAGTGCCCCCTCTTCGCATCTCAGGAATGCAGACAACGACAACCAACGTCAACACCATTGCGATGATATCTGCCGAAAGACCAATGAGATATGCACCGACAGACGAAATGAAACCGCCCACGCAAGCGGAGATGGCATAAGAGGCATAGAAAACAAATCGCTCAACGACATTAAGTCTTACGAGCTGGTCCTGAGAGACGCTGTCAATGTAAATCGCTTCTATGGATCCGCTCAGACATGCAACGGCAAAACCTTTGAGAGCGAACGCACCGATTAAAAGCAGAGGGGAACGGACGAGAAGCAGGGCGGCGTAGTATCCAAGCATCCCCACGACGCCAACGAGACCGCTTGCCTTTCGTCCAAACCTATCAGCAATATAGCCAGTGGGAACTTCGAGGATGAACTTGCTCACTTGATATGCAATCATCATGCTAGAAATCGCCACTATCGAGAATCCGACGAATTCAAGGTAAACCGTCAGAAAATACAAAATAGTGCTGAAGTTCGACAGAAAAACGAACGTCATATAAAGCAAAACCGTACGGTTTTTCATGCTCCGCCCTCCAAGAGTCAGCAATCTAAATCGAAATCTTGGAAAAGCATGAGGGCAAAGCTGTCAGCTATGTGTTGCAGGGCGTCAACATTCACTTGACGACACGAGGCCAAATGGCCTCACGAAGCGAGATGACGCAATAGGTGAAGAAATACCGTCTGGTGTCGATCGGTCCAGGCATTTTGTCGATAGCAAAAGTAGATGGGCAAGGCTACGTCATGTGAGGCTTCAATGGAGCACTCGCTCACTTCCGATCCATCCGATGCGAGAGAAGAGCCAGAAAAACTCAATATCAATCCCCCGGCTTGAAGAAACTCAGCCTGCGCCCTGTTTCCGTATTCGACATCGCGAAAGCGGAAATTAACCAGCTGAGCTTCGGGACATTGATTGATTGCATTGAGACAGGGTGACAAATTAATGGGAACAGCGAGCCTGCCGCCCAGTAACTCACGAACGGTCATAGCACCCACAGATTGATGACCAGCTGGGCATGAAAGAACCCTGAGCTCCTTTTCACCCATATATTTTGAAGAAAGGACGCTGTCCCGTGGTTCCTCAAACGAGATAGCCGCGTCCGAAATGCCAAGTATAAGTGATTCAAAGCATGTAGCCGTTGGCTGATGCCACACATCGAGGTGAATCTGAGGGTGCGAGCTTTCAAACGAGTCATACCAGTTTTCGGCAAAAAGGCGCCCCCGCCCATGAAGGCAGGGGGCGTAAAGACGAAAGTGGCCGTCGGGCGAGACGCCGTCGTCCCTCGATTGAGCGTACTTTTTGAGATCGTCGACTTGTGCCAGGATCACGCGTGCACGACGCGCAAATTCTCTGCCCGCCGGAGACAAAACAGCCTCCCCCGCCGATCGGTTGAGCAAAACGATCTGATACTCAGATTCCAACTTTTTGATTGCCGACGAAACGGCCTGCGGACTCACATGAACGGCGCGAGCTGCTTTGCGCACGCCGCCATAGTTCGCTACCGCTTGAAGGTATTCGAGTTGAGAAAGCTGCATAGATTACTCCAAAGGCAGCCAAGTCGACGGCCTACGCGCCCTCAGATGAGGTTCTCACCCAAGTTCTTGCCGCCGAGGACGTGCATATGGAAATGCATGACGGTCTGACCGGCGTTGACGCCCTTGTTGGAGATGACGCGGAAACCGTCCTCCAAGCCCTTGGCCTTAGCGACCTCCTGGATGGCGTGAGCCATGGCGCCCATGGTCTCGGCAGGCACATTATCGGCGATATCGCTGTAGTGCTTCTTGGGAATCACGAGAGTGTGGACCGGCGCCTGGGGGTTGAGGTCGTCGAAGGCGATGACTTGATCGTCCTCGTAAACGACGGTCGAGGGGATCTCGTGGTTGGCAATTTTGCAGAAGATGCAATCACACATGGTTGGTTCCTTTCTCGCAGACCAAGGTAATTATATTTGGTCGGGGTGGTTAGAACGAGAGGTTGTCGTCCGTGTTGGCGGCCTCGCCGTCGGCGAGCACGTCGTTGCCGTCGACGTCCTTAAGGAGCACCGAGACCTTCTGCTCGGCATCGGACAAGCGAGTACGCAGGCTCTTGAGGAGCTCTACGCCGCGGGTATAGCTCTCGAGCGACTCCTCGAGCTCCATATCGCCCGACTCCAGGCTGCGGATGATGAGCTCCAACTCCTGCGAAGCCTGCTTGTACGTAAGCTGCTCGACCGGGGTTTTCTCTGCCATATCTGCTTCCTTTCCTAAAGGTTTATCGCTATGAAACGCAGCCTACTCGACCGTATCGACCGTTGCTGCCACGTTGCCGTCTGCCATGCGTACGCGAATGGCGTCGCCCGGCTTAAAGGTCTTGGCGCTCATAGCCACGCCGTCAACGCTGTACGCGATGGAATAGCCGCGGGCAAGCACCTTGAGCGGCGACAGGGCATCGAGCGAGGCTGCCGTACGGCCCAGGTCGGACGCTGGCTTGTTGAGCATCGTGCGCCCCTGATGCTCCAGGCGAGAGCTCGCGAGCGTGAGCGCATGGCGCTTGCCATCGAGCCCCGAGGTGCTTGCAACCAGACGCTCGGGCAAGCGCTCAAAGTTGGAGCGAAATGTCCCGACCGAGCGTACTATGGCGCCCGACAGGCGATCGGCGGTCAGCGCAAGCTCCGATTCGCGACGCTCGACCATAAATGTGGGGTCGTTGAGGCACGGGCGGCACGCAGCCGCATCGAGCGCATCGCCCAGGCGAGCCGTATAGGTATCCCAGGCACGGCGACCGCGCTGATCGAGCATCTCCAGGTCGACCTGGGCCGACCCAATCATCGATGCCATCGCGGCACCCAGACGCTGATGGCGCGCCTCGAGCACATCGGCCAACTCCGTCATAGCCGGCGCCACCGATTCTGCCGCCGCCGTGGGCGTGGAGGCGCGGCGGTCGCTCACCATGTCGCAAATCGAGGTATCGGGCTCATGGCCGATACCGGTCACCACGGGCACGGGACAGGCAGCCACTGCACGGGCAAGCTCCTCGTCGTTGAAGGTCATGAGGTCCTCGAAGGAGCCGCCGCCGCGCACCAGCAAGATGCAGTCGGGCGCCGGCGTGATGGCGGCGGCACGGCGCAGGCCCTCGATAAGCTCGGCCGGCGCACCCTCGCCTTGAACCTTGGCGCCCACGCAGACAAGCTCGACGAGCGGATTGCGCCGACGCAATGTACGCTTGACGTCGTCGATTACCGCACCGGAAAGCGAGGTGACGACCGCCACGCGGGAGCAGAACACCGGGATGCGGCGCTTGCGCGCTTCGTCCATCAGGCCCTCGCGGCGTAGCTTTTCGGCCAGTTGCGCCACTTGCTGACGCAGCAGACCCTCCCCCGCCAGCGAAAACGAGCGAGCGACAAAGCTCATGCGGCCTGTGGCCTTATAGAGGTTGAAGCTGCCCTTAAAGCTCACCTGCATGCCGTCACGCAGATCGAAGGTACGCTTGAGATAGGCGCCCTTCCAGATGATGCAGTCGACGGCGGTCGAGTCGTCTTTAATCTGGAAGTAGCAGTGGCCGCTTCGGGCATTGGGACCACGAAAACCCGTGACCTCACCCAAAACGCTCAGCTGCGGAATGGCGTCGAGCGCGCCGGCGGCGATCTCCACCGCTTGGCTCACGCTGAGCTCCTTGCGCTCCTGATCGTCCGAACCGTCGAACTCGGCGGAAACGGTATTGCCGGTCAGATTCCAGCCTGCCACGCAGCCTCCTTTCGTCATCGTGCACAAGGGCTTCGGCCCTGCGCAAATTCAAGTCCAACACATAGTACAGCGCCGCGGGGACACGAATCCCCGCGGCGCCCAGCGACCCAATTTGTTATCGGTTGGAGTTTCTGTTGTAGCGAGCCATAAGATAGAGCAGCTGAATAATCGAGGTGAGCGCCGCAGCCACATAGGTAAGCGCGGCGGCCGTCAGCACCTTCTTGGCACCGTTGACCTGCTTGGAGCTCATACCCGACTGCTCAATATACGCCACGGCGCGCCGACTAGCATCAATCTCGACCGGCAGCGTAACCAGTTGGAACAGCACGCTAAACGAGAAGAAGATCAGCGCGAGGGCCGTGAGCCCGGCAATGTTCATAAATAGGCCCAAGAGCAACACGATGGTCCAGGTGTTCTGGGTAAAGTTGACGACCGGCACGAGGGCGGTGCGAACCTTCATCATGGCATAACCGCTTTGACGCTGGGCGGCATGGCCCGCCTCGTGGCAGGCAACGGCAACGCTTGCGACCGACCCGCCCGAACGGTTGGCATCCGAGAGATACAGGTTGTTGTCCTGCGGGTTGTAATGATCGGTGAGCTCACCAGCGACGCCCTTGATACCCACGGCGTTGCAGCCGTTGGCGTCGAGCATGCGGCGAGCGACCGTGGCGCCCGTGTCGCCGTCCGAGCGAACCTTGGACCAGGTTTTGTACGTCGAGTTGATATAGTTCTGTGCGGCAAGACCGATCACCGTGCAGACAAGAACAACCAGCAGGTACAGCGGGTCGATGCCAAAGCCGTATCCATAGTAATAAGGCATGCGAATTCCTCCGAATCGAGTTACACGTTGGAGGCATTTTACCCACTCGCCCAGCCAACGAGACACCATCGATGTTTTGGCATTGCAGCTCTAAAACGTTTGCAGCGCTTGGCAAACCGCGTAACTACAAAAGCTCGATTTTGCCGTCCTTCACAGTGAGTCCCATGTTGCCCGAGAGCAGATCGTCCAGGCGCGAGCCCACAAGCTCAAAGCGCCAGCCTTCGCGCAAGGGGCTCTGCTCGGGATGCTCAATATAGTCGGCCAGGTCATCGCGCGAGGCAATGACCGAGGTCGCCACTCCCGAGCGTTCGGCAACCAGGCGGATAAGCGCGTACATGAGATCCGTCACGCTCTCCAGCTCCGGAGAGATCTGGCGATGCCCGCGCACCATGAGCGGCAGGCGATCGTGCGGGCAGCTTGCGCCGCGCTTGATGGCCATGAGCGCACCGTCCACGTCGCGCTCCCCCAACTGATCGGTACCGCGAATGCTACGGAACTCCTCAACGCGCACGGGATTGCGCTTGACGAGCGCAAGCAGCGTGTCGTCGGACATGACCCACTTGCGCGGGATGTTACGGCGCTCGGCGCGGTCCTCGCGCCAGGCGGCGAGCTCGCGCGCGATGCCCAGCTGGTGGCGGCTGCACGAGTTGATGCGCTTGACCTTGCGGAATGCCTCGTGACGGTCGGCGCGATAGTGCGACTCGTCAGCCAGCGGGCGTAGCTCGTCGAGCACCCAGTCCACACGGCCCAGCTCGCGCAGGCGACTCATCATCTCGGTATAGGCGACGATCAGGTACTTGACGTCATCAATCGCGTACTCAATCTGCTTATCGGTCAGCGGGCGACGCGACCAGTCGGTCAGCGACTCGGTCTTGGGCAGCGAGACGCCGCAAAACGTCTGAACAAGCGCGCCATACGAAATCTGCTGGCGCTCGCCCAAAAAGGCAGCGGCGACCTGCGTATCGAAAATCGGTCGTGGCAGCACGCCCACGGTATGGAGCATAACCTCCATATCCTGCGAGCAGGCGTGGAAGACCTTAGTCACGCTCTCGTCTGCCATAAGCTCGGCCAGCGGCGATAGGTCGTCGATCACCAGGGGATCGACCGCGACGCTCTCGGCAGGGGTGGCAATCTGAACCAAGCACAGGCGCGGATGGAACGTGCGCTCGCGCAAAAACTCGGTATCGACGGCAATCGCGTCGAACTCACGGGCGCGCTGGCAAAAGTCGAGTAGAGCCTGATGTGTGGAAATGTACATATCAACCCATCGAATAAGGTTAGGCCCGAAAAACACGGGTAGGATATCGGCATTGCCTTACAACTATACTCGGTTAGTCACAGAACGGGAACGTAAGTATGCGCTGCCTTATCATCCACAACCCGGCATCGGGCCCCAGCTCAGATGAAATCTTCGCATTCACGCACGCCCTTGCACAGGGCGGCGACGAGGTCGTGATGCGCTTTATCGGCGATGGCATGGAACCCGAGGACGCCGTGGCAGACGTGCGCGAGTTTGATCGCGTGGTCGTTTCGGGCGGTGATGGCACTGTCTCCAACGTGCTCGACCAGATGCGCGGATGCGGTGTCCCCACGCTCGTCTTCCCCTCCGGTACGGCCTGCCTGTTCTTCAACAACATCGGCAATGCCCCCGAGGCGGCGGCGCTTGCCAAGGCTTGCCGCGCCGGTCGCACGGTCAAAGTAGACATGGGCGAGCTCTTTTGGCTCGACGAAGACGGCAACGAGAAGCGCCACGGCTTTATCATCATCGCCGGCTCGGGCTTCGACGCCGAGATCATGATGAAGGCCGCCCCCACCAAAAACGACATCGGCGAGATCGCCTACTTCCTCTCTGCGCTCGCCACGCCCAACCCTACGGTAGCGCACTTTACGATTGAGCATGACGGCATTGTCGAGGAGCTCGATGGCATCTGCTGCATGGCCGGCAACACCTCGGTCATTCAAAACGACATCAACCTGTTCCCCGATTGCCGCATGAACGACGGCATGGTCGACATCGCGGTCATCGAGCCCGTAAAAACCGTCCAGCTGCTCCCGACCGTGATCACCGCCGCGCTCGACCCCGCCGGCAAGTTGCTCGGCCGTCCGCAGTTCAAGATCATCCAGACCAAGGAAGCCAAGATCACCTGCACGCCGTCGCTGGGCATGCAGTTCGATGGCGAGATCATCTCCAGCAACTCGGGCGTCTTTGGTGCCCGCGCGCTTCCGCAATGCCTCGACCTCATCGTCGACGAATTCTCACCGCTCGGAAAATAGGAGGACCCCATGAACGACAATCCCCTGATCGGCTTTATTGTCATCGTCTTGGCCATGCTCGTCGGTTACGCCATCAACGTGATTCACCGCCGAAAGAAGTAAATCTACATTGGTATGATATTCATCCAATTATCGTCTCCCCTGCCGTTTATGCATTTGCCAAACAGCAGGGGATTTTCATTTCGGGCATTCCCAGCTACTTTATTCGACTACAGTAATTACAGGGCGTCTTTATTAAAGTAAAGCTATAAACTGAGTACAATTAACCGCTCATCGCATATTTCATTACGCTTATCGAGTAAGTTTCTTTCATAGATGAATATTGTTTCCAGTTCGTTACGCTAATGGGGTGTCTTTATTGGCTGAAGCCCTCTGGCAACGGAGGGCTTTCGCACGCTGGGAGGGAAAATGAGGAAAACTCACCCCGTCAACGCGCTCAAAAAGCTTGGCATAGGCCTCGCCTTTGGAGCTGCAACCATCATGTCCATGCCGACATCTGCGCTCGCCTGCACGCAGATGTACATGGGCAAGAACCTTACGGCCGACGGTAACACGTACTATGGCCGCACCGAGGACATTGGCACTCGTTACCTCAAACACTATGGCATCGAGCCCTCTTATGGCCCTGGTCATACCTACAGCTCGAACGAGTCCGGATTCTCCTACACCTCGACCAAGACTACGTATCGTTACAGCTACGTGCGCGACCATCCTGCTGAGTGGGACGGACGCTGGGATGCCTACTCCGAGGCCGGCATCAATGAGAAGGGCGTCTCCTGCTCCGCAACACTGAGCACCTCCTACAACGACGATGCCAAGGCAGCGGATCCCACGACCGAGCATGCCCACAAAGCAAATCCCGAGGTCAAAAATACCGGCATCGGCGAGTACAGCTACGCGGGCGTCATCTTGGGCGAGAGCGCAACGGCCCGCGAGGGCGTCGAGCTTATCGGCAGTCTAATTGACGAGCAGGGCGTCTGCTCCAACGACCAGATTGTCATCGCCGACAACACCGAAACTTGGCTGTTCGCCGCGCTTTCCGGCCACCAGTGGATCGCTATGAAGCTGACCGACGACGTCGCTTCGGTCAACCCCAACATTAGTAACCTCAATTTCCAGGTCAATCTTGACGATCCTGAGAACTGCCTCCACTCTGAGGGGATCAAGACTATGCCCGAAGAGAAGGGCTTCGCCAAGTACTTTGAAGACGGACAGTTCGATGTTGCCCAGACCTACGGTGTATCTATCAACAATACGGGCATGGGCTCTTGGGCGCGTTATATCCAGGGCCGTGACTACTTTATGGCTCCGCTGACCGAGGGCACCGACTACGAGATCGTCAAGGACAAGGACAAGAATGACGTCACGCTCGGTGCCATGGTTCATGAGATGCAGCCGCTGTTCTTCCAGCCCAGCAAGTCCGACTGGAACACGTTTGAGCTGATTCGCGCCTTCGGCAACCGCGGTGAAAAAGTCCCCGGCCTTAATGCCAATACTGACGGTGTCAGCAGCATCGGTTCCGACCGCAACGCCGAGGCCAACCTCTTCCAGATTCGAAAGGGCTATGACCCCGAGGTTGCAACCATCCAGTGGGAGATGCTCTCCTGCGCCGAGTTCTCCGTCGCTATCCCGCTATACTCCGCTCTGATGACCGAAGTCAGCCCCTACTTCAGCGACCAGACCGTTGATTATGGTCACTGCAGCGAGACGGACATCGTGAACAACGAGGAGCCCGAGAACTCCATTAACTACGTCCTGATGGACATCAACTCGCTTTGCTTCGCGAACCGCGCACAATTCGCCACCAGCGTCCGCACCTACCTCGATGCGCTCCAGAACGAGCTCATCGAGCAGAACAAGGAAGTCGACACCGCCATGCTGGCCGAGACGACCACCGAGGGCCGCACTGCCCTGGCCAACAAGGCCGGCAAGGCTGCTACCGAGAACACCTACAAGAAGTGCAAGGCACTGCTCCAGGAGATGCGCGCCTATCAGAAGGCCGAAAACTTCGACCAGCCCTTCACCCCAAGCGACCTGAACACCGAGACCAACGGCCTCAAGGTGTCCATCACCTACGCCAAGGATGCTCTTGCCACCGATCCGGTCACCCCGGATCAGCCCGGCACTCCCGAGCAGCCTGGTACTCCTGAGCAGCCCGGTACCCCCGAGCAGCCCGCTAAGCCCGAGCAGCCCGCTAAGCCCGAGCAGCCAGCCGCCAAGCCTGAGAAGCCTAGCAAGTCCGACACCACGACCACGGTAACCACTAACAAGACGAACACCAAGGGCGGCCTGCCCACCACTGGCGATCGTTTTGATGGCCGCATGGTGGCCGCATTCGCCATCGCTGGCGTTGCCGTCATCTCCGCGGGCGGTTACTTCCTCTACCGTCGCAATAAGGAGTAACGTCTTAGCTGGGCGGGCAAGGCAGCAATGGCAGCCTCGCCCGCCCAGCCCGCTCTTTTGACCGGCGGGAAACCCGCCTGAAATCTTTTCAAAAAAGATTTCCCCGCACGCACTTCGCTGTGCTATAGTGCAGCGCAACAGCAACTAGGTGCGACCGTGCCACGGTATCACGAAAGGAGCCACCAACATGAAGAACACGATGAAGTCTCTCAACAACTGGTGGTGGCGTGATGCGAATACGATCGGTCGACAGTGAGTCCCTCACGCCTGTTTTTGCGCTCTAGGTGATTGGAAGGCCTCCGGTTTCGACCGGGGGCCTTTTTCTATCTCGAGCCCGATCGCATTCGCATCACGCGCCTCCGCTTTTCTCTTGCACCCCCATTCCGAAAGGATTTTCACCATGTCTCAGAACACCACCGCCGCCCAGCCCCGCACCGTCCAGACCGCCGACCGCGGCAAACTCGACGTCCGTGCTCTCGTCCTGCTCGCCATCCTGCTCGCTGCCGGCTTCATCCTCAACTTCACCGTCGGCAAGGCCATCTCGGGCATCTCGGGCGGCATGATCAGCCCCGAGTTCATCATCTCGGCCTTCTGCCTCACCATCCTGGTCGTTCGCCCCAACATCGGCCAGGCGCTCGTCATTGGCCTCATCTCGGCTGCCGTAATCCAGATCACCACCGCTTCGCCGTTCGTCGATTTTGCCGCTGAGGGCATCGCCGCCATGCTCATGGCCGGCATCGTCAACGCCGCCGGCAAGAACGGTCAGGTCAAGCCCGCGATCGCCATTGTCGCAACCTTCCTGACCACCTTTGTCTCCGGCGTCATCTTCATGGTCATCAAGATGGCCATGCTCGGCGTGGTCGGCGAGCTCGCCGCCGCCATGTTGCCCGTCGTCGCCATGACCGCCGTCTTTAACGCCATTCTGGTCGGCGCCCTCTACTTGCCCATCCAGAAGGCCCTTAGGCTCAACTAACCCACAGTGCCCCATCGGTAAAGACTGTCCCAAACAACGAGCTCTTGGGGACGTTCTTAAACGACTGGTCATTTAAGAACGTCCCCAATGACTATGAAAGGTATCCATGGAAACGATCATCAACGTCGACGATGTCTCGTTCTCCTATGGCACGCAGACCGAGCAGGCGCTCAGCCACATCTCGCTCAGCGTGAACAAGGGAGATTTCATCGGCATCATCGGGCCCTCGGGCGCCGGCAAGTCCACGCTTGCCGCCTGCCTGTCGGGTGCCGTGCCCCACCACTACACCGGCACGTTCTTTGGGTCCGTCATGGTTGACGGCCACGACACCTGCGAGGTCTCGCTGACCGACGTGTCGCAAATCGTCGGCAGTGTGCTGCAGGATATCGACACGCAGATGGTCGCCTCGGTCGTCGAGGACGAGATGCTCTTTGGCCTCGAGAACTTTGGCGTTCCCCACGACCAGATCGAGCGGCGCGTGAGCGAAACGCTCGAGACCGTCGGCATCAGCGACCTGCGCGACCGCGAGATCGCCACCCTCTCGGGCGGACAGAAGCAAAAGGTAGCCATCGCCGCCATCCTCGCCATGCGTCCGCGCGTCTTGGTTCTCGACGAGCCCACCGCGGCACTCGACCCCGCTAGCTCCACGTTGGTCTTCGAGACGCTGCGTGAGGCAAACCGCGCACTTGGAATCACCATCGTCGTCGTTGAGCAAAAGGTCGCCCTGCTCTCGGAGTACTGCAACCGCGTGCTCGTGCTCAACCATGGCGAAATCGCGCTGCAGGGCGAGCCACACGAGGTCTTCGCGCATACCGACGAGCTCCGTGCCATCGGCGTCGACTGCCCTCGCGTCACGCGTATCTTCAATAGCCTCGAGGCCGATGGCCTGGTAAGCGGCACCCCCTGCTTGGATGTCGATGAGGCCGAGCGCCTGATTTCGGGCATCGTCGACCCCGCACACGCGGCTATCGAAGCCCAGGCGCCCGCCGGTTCCCCGCATGCACCGTCGTTGCGTCCTCATGCCAAGGACGCCGAACCCGTACTCACCTTCGACCATGTTGAGTTTGCCTATCCCAATGGTGGAGCCGCCGTACGCGACCTTAGCCTGACGCTCTATCCTGGCGAGCTCGTGGGCATCGTCGGCCAAAACGGCGCCGGCAAGACCACGCTCACCAAACTGCTCATAGGCCTGCTTAAGCCCGCCTCGGGCAGCGTGCGCGTCACGGGACTGGATACCGCAGCCGTTCCCACGAGCCGCATCGCTCGCGAGGTCGCGACCCTCTTCCAAAACCCCGACCGCCAGATCTGCAAGGACACCGTGCTCGACGAGGTCGCCTTTGGCCTGGAGCTTGGCGGCATGGACCGTGCCGAGGCTCTGCGTCGTGCCCAACTCGTCATCGACCGCTTTGGCCTGCCTGCCGATGAGGCGCCGTTCTCGCTTTCGCGTGGCCAGCGACAAATGGTGGCGCTTGCCTCCGTCGTAGTGGTTGAGCCCAAGATCGTCGTACTCGATGAGCCCACGAGCGGCCTTGATTACCGCGAGTGCATGACCGTCATGGAAACGGTGCGCACCATGGCCGAGCGCGGTTGCGCCGTTATCATGGTCTGCCACGATATGGAAGTCGTCTCGGATTTTGCCGAGCGCATTGTGGTGATGGCCGACGGTCGCATCCTCGACCGCGGCCGCACGCACGAGCTATTCTCGAACATCGAACTCATGCAGCATGCCTACGTGGAGCCTCCCCAGGTTATTGAACTCTCGCGCCGTCTGGCATCTTCCGTCTCGCCCGCTTTTGCGCAGGTGAGCGAGGTCACCGATGTCGTTCGAATTACCAAGGAGATGGTCCACCGTGGTTAACGTCATCGACTACATGCCGGGCGATACGCTGCTGCATCGCCTGAACCCCGTCGTCAAACTGGGCCTCGCCGCTGCCATCATCGTCGGCATCTTCTTGTCCGACACCTACGTAGCGCTGCTGGGCTTTTTGGCACTCACCCTTGCACTGGGTGCCTATGCCGGCGTCGTCGACCGTCTGTTCTCGCTGCTCAAGTTGCTGATTCCGCTCGCGCTTATCATGCTGGTGCTCCAGCTGGCCTTTATGCGCGATGGCAACGTGGTGTGGGGTTTTATCACCGACACGGGCCTCATCACAGGATCGAAGGCCTGCCTGCGCCTGCTGGGTGTGGCGTTACCACTCATCCTCATGCTCATGGTGACCAAGCTCAACGACCTTGCCAACGCCTGCGTCGAGGTGCTGCACGTGCCGTATCGCTATGCCTTCACCTTTACCACGGCGCTGCGCTTTGTGCCGGTGTTTGGTCAGGAGATGAATGCCATCATGGAGGCGCAGACCGCACGCGGCGTCGAGTACGACACCAAGAACCCCATCAAGAAGCTTAAGCTCATGTTGCCACTGTGCGTGCCGCTGCTCATCTCAAGCGTGGGCAAGACCGATGCCACAGCCTTGGCGGCAGAACAGCGCGGCTTCTATCTGCGTACGCGCGCCAGCTCGTACAAGCGCTACCCCATCAAGGGCCTGGACATCGCCGTGCTCATCGTCAGCATCGCCCTCATCGCCATCGGCTTCCTGTTCTAGTTCACCACCGACAGCAACCGCCCAACGCAAAAGGCCTCGGCTCGCACCAAACGAGCCGAGGCCTTTACTGTTTCACCAGATAAAACCTACCAAAATTAACCTGTCCCTTTTTGGCGGGTCGGAAGCTAGAGGCGGTAGGGGGCGCCGCTGCGGATGATGGATTCGCGCACCAGGACATCCATGGCGTCGAGGGTGATCTCGGGCATCTCTCGGTACTTTTGCAGCACCGAGAGCTCGGTGCAGGCCAGAATGACGCGGTCGCAGCCGCTACGGGCGAACTCCCACATCACGCGGTCGAACTTATCCATATCGGGCTCACGTCCGGCCTTCACATCATCGTAGATAAGCGACATCACATCGTTCTGACGTTTCTCGCTGGGATAGACGACCTCAACACCCGCAGCCTTACATTCGCGGCCGTAGACGCCCGCGCCCACGGTTCCGTCGGTGCCCATGATGCCAATCTTGTGCACCGGCTCGGCCGGCATACTCAGGTTGGGGTCGAACTCGCACTCCCCCATCACCGCACCGGCCAGAGCATAGCGCACCGACTCACGCGGCATGTGGATAATCGGCACCTTCGTAAACGACTGGATCTGATCGTAGAAGTAGTGTGACGTGTTGCAGGGAATGGCAATGTGCGCGCAGCCCAGCGACTCGAGTGCCTGGGCACACTCTTTCATGGTCGCCAGCAGCTTGGCATGCTCGCCGGTCTTAATGGCCAACGTGCGGTCGGGCATGGTCGACTTGGAGAGCACCACCATGTCGATATGTTCCTGATCGCAGGCAGCAGCCGTGTGGCGCACCACCTGGTCGTAGTAATACGACGTGGCCTCGGCGCCCATGCCGCCGATAACTCCCAGCTTTTCCATCGCCGCCTCCTTGGTGACGCTTGCGCAATTGCGCGTATCATACCCGCGCCCGCCCGATGCAAACCGGACGGGCGCCGCGCTCATCTACTTGTAATACGTCTTGAACAGCTTGAAGTGGCGCAGCTTGGTGTGCCACATGCGCAGCCAGCGGTTAAAGACAAAGTCGCCCTTCATAAACGAAGGGTCGGCGCCCTTGCCCTCCTTGTCCAGACGATGCACCTTAGCGCGCAGCTCGGGATCCTTGACGTACTTGTCGACGACGCCCATGGGGACGACCATCCACAGGGCCTCGTCCTGAGCCGTCACAAACTCCGGCTCAAATGGACGGTTGAACACATACTCGTCCACCACATACTTGGCAACGTTAAAGCCACTGTTAGTGACGTAGTAGTTGCTGCGGCCCTGGCGCGTGTTGAAATCGAAGAACTTAAACGAGCCGTCGCGCTCGTCGTACTTAACGTCAAAGTTGGAATAGCCCACAAAGTGAAGGTCCTCGAGCAACTTGCGCACGCCGTCCATGAGCTCGTCGTTGGGCTCGGTAATGATACAGGCATGGTTGCCGACACCGTGGGGCTGATGCTCCTCGAGCAGCACATGGCCCAGGCACATCATGCGCACCTTGCCGTTGCGGTCGGAATAGCTGGTGAGCACGCGCATGTACTCGTCGTTACCGGGCACGCGGTCCTGCAAGATCAGGTCGTCAGTGTAGCCGCTGGCATACGAATCGCGAATGACCTGTTCCAGCTCGGCGCGGTCGGCAATCTCATAGGCCTTCTTCTGGCCCTCGAACTCGTGCTGCCACCACATGATGCCGTCAGAAGGCTTCAGAATCATCGGGTAAGGAAAATCGATCTGGTCGAGCACCTCGGCAGGTGCCTCGCCTTGGTCGTTCAGCATCGCCATGGTGAAGGTAAAGGTATGCGGATAAGGCACGCCATGCTTCTCGCACAGCTCGTAGAAGATCTCCTTCTTCTGGCACTGCTCGAGCATGCTGTAGGGAGCGTAAGGCGCGACGATGTTATCCGCCAACTCATGGGCATCCTTGGCCTGAGCCACGAGGGCAACATAGTTATCGCCACAGCCCACAAGGACAATCGTCTTATCGGCATGCGCTTGGGCAATGCCGTTGACGGTTTTGAGCATCACGGGCATGGTATCGATATCCACGTTGGGCGTGTAGTCGATAATCTGGCTGCGGTACGCGGGACCCGTCTGGTACTTGCCAAAGACCAGACTCTTGACCTGGTACTCCTCGTAGAAGGCGCGCGCCACCGAATAGGCGTTGATGTCGCCACCGAGCAGCACGGGAATGAACTCGCGCTCTGTAAATTGCAATGCCATGGAAACTTCCTATCATGAACTGCCCACACAACGGGCGGTCTTTGCGCATCTGATTTATTCTAGCGTGCCAAGCCGCCGACGCCCAAAGCTCCACCGTATCTATGGCAATCGACGTAATCGTCCAGCACGAAGGCCAGCACAAAGACGGCGCTCACCGTTGTATGACAATGGGCAATGAACCTACCATTGTTGTAGGATTCAACATGTTGCCCGCCCCGTCGAAAGGTGCACCGTGCCCCAGGCTCATCCGATCAACAACCCCATCATTGACGCCGCCAAGCGCGAACTTGCGGATCGTGCCCAGACGGCAGCTCCCCTACGCACCGCAAACGATGCTTACAACGGGCCTGCCCGTATCGTCTCAATCAACACGTCGGAGCACAAAGGCACTCGCAAGTCGCCCGTCGCCGATGGACGCGACACCGTCATCGAGCAATTTGGCCTCGCTACCGATGCGCACGCCGGACATTGGCACCGCCAGGTCTCTTTTTTAGCCGCGGAGTCCATCCAGACGGCGCAGGCGCGCGGGCTCGATGTGCACGAGGGCGACTTTGGCGAGAACTTCACCACCCAGGGTATCAACCTGCTCTCACTCCCCTTGGGCACGCAGCTCAAGCTCGGCAGCGAAGTACTCGTCGAAATCAGTCAGATCGGCAAAGTCTGCCATACCCGCTGTGCCATCTACTATCTCGCCGGCGACTGCATCTTTCCCCACGAGGGCGTTTTCGGCGTGGTACTAAAGGGCGGAGAGGTCCATACCGGCGACGAAATCCAGGTGGTCAAGCTCGGCGACGGCACTTGCTCGTTCACCCCCGCCGAGGCGCTCGAAGAGATTGAGCAGGCTCGCCAGGAGGGCACGCTGTAGTTGTAAAACCCCACGTTGAGATAGCTTTTACAGCCCAAAGTTCCTCTTAAACAGGCCCCCGTAACGTTAAAGTTGAACTCTATGGTTTCTCAACAATTCATCATAACTGCAGGTCAAAGCCAAAGCCTCAAGTTCAACTTGACCCTTTGGAACCTTTAAGGTTCAAGTTGAGGTCGAAAGCAGTAGTAGAATACCGTTCGAACCATAACCTACGATTGATTGCAGAGGGACTGGATGCAGCATTCGAATCATCGCACCGCAGCGCTCATTGCGTCGAAGCCGGCTCGTATCATCACGAGCGCCGCGCTCGCCGTTGCGCTGACGGCCTCGCCGATGCTCTCCCCCGTTGCGGCGTATGCCGCCTCGCAGGCAACGCAGGACCAGCTTTCCGCAGCCCAGCAGAAGATCGAAGCCGCCACGAGCGCCTACAACGACGCCCGCACCAAACTCGATGACCTGCAAAAGCAGATTGACTCCAATGAGGCAAGCATCGAGGAAATCGAGGCTAAGCTTCCCGAGCAGCAGGCCAAGGCAAGCTCTGCCATGCGCGATCTGTACAAGTATCAGAAGGGCACCAATCCCATCGTGAGCTTCCTGGTCAACGCGCAGAGCCTGGGTGAGTTCATCACGACCTGCAAATACACCAACCAGATCACGAGCTCGAGCGTCGACGAGATCGAAGAGCTCAATAGCATGCAAACCGAACTCGAGCAGAACAAGGCCGAGCTCCAGCAGGCCAAGTCTCAGCTTGAGGCGGAGCAGAAAAACGCCGAGGATGCGCTGGCACAGGCCCAGCAGCTCCGCAGCGAGGCACAGGCAAAAGCCGAGCAGGAAAATGCCGCCGAGCTTGCCAAGCTTGAGGCCGATAAGGCCGCTGCCGCCGAGAAGCTCTCGGGCGAGGGCGTAAGCGGCAGCAATTCCAGCAGCCAGGCCACCAACACCAACACCACCATCGACACCACGGTGAACAACTCCAATACCGGTAGCTCCGATTACGATTCGTTCATTAATGAGTGGACGAGCCGCATCGACAATTATCTCGCCGGCTCCCCTATGGCAGGCCAGGGCTATAACTTTGCCGTCGCCGCTTGGAATACCGGTGTCGACCCCCGTTGGTCCCCCGCCATCGCCTGCATCGAGAGCACCAAGGGTGCTTATTGCGCCAATTCTTATAACGCCTGGGGCTGGAGTGCACGTGGCGGCGGTTGGCGCAGCTTTGGCAGCTGGAGCGAGGGCATCTCCGCTCACGTTGCCTATCTGGGCGCCAACTACGGCTCCACCCTTACCCCGGCTGCGGCCAAAAAGTACTGCCCGCCCACGTGGCAGGACTGGTACAACAAAGTCGCCGCTCAGATGAACCGCATCTAAGTGCAACTGCAAAGGGCCCCAATGGGGCCCTTTTCTTTTAGGTAGCGGAGGTATCGACAACGCCGGTCGCATTGGCAACCGCGACTATGACGATCATGCATAGGAGCAGCACACCCAATGCCTTGAGCCAGAGTTTCGCGAGTTTCTTGCCGCGATAGCTGTCGAGCAGTGCGAATCGCCGACGAAGACGGCGCTTATCGAGCAGCGCAAAATGCATAAGCACCATAAGGCCATCGACAAAGAAAAAATACTCGATTATGAGAAGCCACGTCGGGTAGCTTTGGTTTGCTCCCGTGGGGTGAAAGACGGCAAAGTGACTTCCGGCAAAGAACACAAGCAGCGAGAAGCAGACGAGCGTATTCCAAATACGCCCCAGAGACTCCGGAACGCGAGAGAGCAAACCGCATGCAGCGGAGGCGGCAGGCCTAGGAAGCCCTGTGGGGTTCTGGAGCCCTTGGGGCGTCAACACCGTCTCCGAGGCCGGAGTACGGACAGGCGCAGGCGCAGGAGGCCGCACGGGGCGACTCAGATCGTATGCCGCGCGCGTCGCCCGTCCCAACGCTTCCGCGCTCGCAAAACGCTTGGCCGGGTCGAGCGCCATCGACATGCAGATGACATCGGCAAGTGGGGTGGGAATGCCACGCGCCTCGCATTGCTCGCGCATGTCGAGCCCTGGTTTAGGGTCGACTCCCGTCAAGCAGAAGAACAACAGGGCGCCAAGTGCGTAGACGTCGCTTCGCACGCTCGTCTGCCCAAACCCATACTGCTCGGGCGGCGCATAGGGCCGTGTCCCAAACTTGATGGTGTCGGCATCGGCGCCATCGCGCCATACGCGCGCGATCCCCAAGTCGATAATCACCAGCGACGAAAACGTCAGACCGTCATCAGGCGTATAGTTGGCACCTGTCATGATGATATTCGACGGCTTGAGGTCGCGATGGATCACCGGCGCCGACGTCTCCCCCGCCATCGCAAAACCGGCGTGGAGCTCGCCCACGGCATCGCATAGGGCAGGATACAATTCGTGCGCATAATCGGGGGTGGCTCCCAGACGGTCCACCAGCGCCCCGAGTGTCTCCCCTTCGATGTATTCCATAACCACGTTGAGCTCGTCGCCCGCACGACGACAATCGACGATTCTGGGCAGGTGCTCAAAACGCCTACCTGCCCGCTGAGCGGCAAACAGACGCCCGTATGCCCCACCGATTTGAGCCGAAGCATCGATGCGCTTACGGACAAAGGGGCCGAGCGAACCACCGCCGGTTCCTTCAAAGTACACGAGCTCGGTTGTTTCAACGGACGAGCGCTTAAGTACACGCTCCACGCGATAGCTGTCGTCGCGATCGAGCGACGCCAGGTGCTCGGCAAGCGCTGCGGTCAGCTCGTCATTGGAATATGTTGGGGTCTGAGTATCCATAGCCTCCATCATAGCGCAGGGCGCAGACACCCCATGGCATCCGCGCCCCGTTCGTTTGCATCGTTGTTCGACAGCTCCACCGGCTCAGATATCAGCCGCTAACTCACCGTCTCCTCGCCAAAGCGATACAGCTCCTCGTTGACCTTTTGGAGGCTGCACCCGCGATCGATGCAAAAGATGATAATCGCATCGCGGTGGTCCTTGCAGTTAAGGACGCTTACCCCGGCAGCCGTCAGCGCACGGTTGGTCTCTTTGAGCGTCAGCGCCATCGCAAAGGCAATCTGCAGCACCTTATTGCGACTCGGATGACGCGCGCCGGTAAAGATCTGATAGCCAAAGGTCTCATTGAGATCGGCCATGCGAACCACGCGCGAACGCTCCAAGCCCTTTTCCTGCAGTAGCTGCTTCAGGTAGTCCGAAAGCGACGGGGCGGCAAAGTCGTGCTCCCTGATATAGCCATCGATGTTCGGCGCATCGAGAAGCTCATTGAGCAACTCCTCGGTCAGCTTTTTATCGGGCATACGGCTTCACCTCCCCCAGTGCATGCAACATGCTAGAAACCACTTACGTCCGAACGCTCCCAGCTAGCAACCTGGTCGGGAGACACTGTACCCAGCGCCTCGAACTTCCAGGAGCCGCCCGCCTTCAGATGATTGGTGTTTGCAAGAGCCGTTCCAACCTGGTTGCCATCGGCATCATACAGAACATACTCAATCTGAATGTAGCTCTTTTCCTTGTCCGTGTTATTGGTCAGCGTGCCCGTGATCTTATAGGCAAACTGATTGGAGGTGTCTTCAGCCTCATCAGCAATGGTATACGGTTCTTGCGGTTCTTTTTGCTCCTCAGCCTGCTGTGTCGCCTCGGCAGGTTTTGCCGAATCGCTCGCAGACGAATCGGTTGAATTGCCACCCATAGAGCCCACGGCACCGACGATAACCAGCACCACGATGACGCCTAGGACAATCTTGCCGATCGGCTTCTTTCCCTCTTTTGCCATTATTCATCCTTCCTACGATCCGGCTACCGCGCCGGCACACAGCACATCGTAGAAAGGATTGAACTTGAATTCATTAGCTGAGAGCTAAGGCTGCAGTAAACGGCCAATGCAGTTATCCAAACGCCGAGCAAACGCACTTTGCGCAACCGTCTGCTGGCAGCGCGTCAACCCACCGTTACGGATTCCCCAGTAAAGGCGCTGATCATCAACAGGACAAAGAACACCAGGTAGCTGGCACTCAGCGGGTACGCAATAATCAGGAAGACGACCCAGCCGACAGTGGTTTTACCGTCGGCACGGCGTTGCTCGCGATTGCGGCAAAGCCAAATCGTCACGCCAATGGCCACAATCAGCAACACGAGTGCCGCTGCTGCCAACCCGGCAAGCGCAAACATTACGCCAATGCTCACAGCGATGACCGGGAGCAGCAGCAAGCCGCACCCGCAACCGCCCGGACTATATACAGCAGACTGTCGGCGTCGCTTCATCGCCGCGCCACCCCATCATCTCTGAGCACTACAGTGCGATGGCCTGCTGAACAGGAACGATCTTATCGAGTTCCGGTTCGATCCGCCTTTTCTCGACCTCAAGGTCAAACGCCACCTGAGCGCGCAGCCAATAACCATCCGTCAGGCCAAAATAACGGCAAAGACGGAGGTCGGTGTCGGCCGTCACGCGACGTTTTCCCAAGACAATCTGCCCGATACGCTGAGCCGGAATCCCGGTCTCTTTCGCAAGGCGATATTGAGAAATGCCCATGGGAACAAGAAACTCCTCTTTGAGAAGCTCACCAGGGGTCACCGGCGACAGCAAATCGGCCGAGGTCTCATCACTTGTGATAATCGACGATTTCGACATTCCAAGCCATCTCCTGTCTCCACTCAAAACAGACCCGATAGCGCTCGTTAACACGGATGCTATATTGACCGGCACGATCGCCCTTCAAAGCTTCCAGGCGGTTGCCCGGCGGAACGCGAAGATCATCAAGCGAAGCACAAACCTGCAGTTGGCGAATCTTCCTCAGCGCAACGCGCTCAAAGGGCACGAACCTCCTGACCCGCACACCCATGGCAAAGCGTTCGGTATCCTCATCTATATACGATGCAATCATAGTATCGCCTTACGTTAGTAACGTCAAACGTTTCTATAGACTTACATCTCTATTATATCGTACGTTTGTTCGTGTTTTCTAGAACAAATAGTCCTTCACGCCTTAGTCAAGCGAAAGTAATCGTTTGTAGACATCGAAGCCTTTGAGAAGAATCTCCTCGTCGAAGAGCATGCTATCGGTATGCAGAGCGCTTGTGGCATAAGCGGGGCAGCCATCCGAATCACTCGGGTTGTCTTGGTCCTCTGGCATACCCGTACCCAGCAGGAAAAACACGCCCGGCAGATGGCGCTGATAGAACGCGAAATCCTCGGCGATCAGCAGCGGCTCGTCCACAAGTTGCAGCTCGGGCAAGGCAGGCATGATGTTGGCAAACAGCTCGGGGTCGTTGTCGACCGGCGGATAGCCCTCGGCAAAATCGAGGTCATATGCGCAGCCCGTTGCGGCGCATGCCTCATCAAGCACGCGGCGCACACCCTCACGCGCACGGTCGAACATGTCGTCCGTAAACACACGCAGGCTGCCGGCAACATGGGCCTCCCCCGCCACCGCGTTGCAGACGGTACCGGCCTGCAGCAGACCAAACTTACCGATACAGGGCTCGTCGGTGCCCAGCTCGTCCATCAGCTCGCGCTCGGCAACCAAAAACTTCGCTGCCGCCAACGCGGCATCGTGCGACTCCCCAACCGGCACACCATAGGTCTTAGCGATGTGGATGCTCGTACCGTGAATATGGATATGCGTCTCGCTCGAACGCGCCAGCAGCGGACCGGAACAACTCGCCAACGTGCCGGCAGGCAGATCGGGCCACACATGGAAGCCAAAAATGCGGTCGGCCCCATAGCGCTCGAACACACCACTCTCGCATACCGTCTTGGCACCACCTGTCGTTTCCTCGGCCGGCTGGAACACAAAGAGTACGTTGCGCCTAATGGCGCCCGGCTGCTCGCGAATCGTACGGTCGACATACGTCGCGGCGGCAAGTGCCATGGCCATGTGTCCGTCATGTCCGCAAGCGTGCATCTTGCCGGGATGTGTCGAGGCGAACGCTGCCCCTGTTGCCTCGGCAATGGGCAGCGCATCCATATCGGCGCGAATCGCCGTGGCATGCGCGGCACCAACGCCGGCGTCGAAGAAAGCGCAGACGCAGCTGGGGCACGGATGGGTCACCTCGCAAGCGAGCGGTGCCAACACGCCCTCGATATAGGCAATGGTTTGCGGAAGATCGAAATCGAGCTCCGGAATGCGATGGAGATCGCGGCGATAGCGACGGAGTTCTTGGAGCTCGGTCATAGAGGATCCCTTCGTGAGGCACATCTGTTGCAACTTATTGTGATACAGGATTGTGGCGCACATGTTTCCAGCATATCCCTGCATTTTTTAAACGTTATATACGAATACTCTTGTTTGGTAAAGTGCAACGTGGTAGGGTCGTTACCACTTGATAGAGGCGCGGGCACGAAGAACCGCGGGCGAGCCGGCAGGCTTTGACCCCGTGGGGAGGCGAAACCCGCCGAACTGGGCTTTTCGGGCACGAACAACCTGGTGGGCCTGCGGGAAACACCCGCAGGACTGTCTGCAGCAATGCGGGAGCGCTATCCGGACATTGGGTCCACGCTATGCGGATTCGATGCGCAGATGGCGCCGTCTGGATAGCGAGGTTTACGGGACATGGCATTGACCCCCAACGAGGCATATGCGGCCAAGCAGCCGTTTGTGGACAAGGAGACGCTCGAGCATATCGTCGAGCAGTTCCCCACGCCGTTTCATCTATATGACGAGGCGGGCATCCGCCGCAACATGCAAGAGGTGCGCGATGCCTTTGCATGGAACCCAGGCTTTAAGGAATACTTTGCCGTCAAGGCAAATCCCAACCCGGCGCTCATCTCCATTCTCAACGAATACGGTTGCGGCTGCGATTGCTCGAGCTATACCGAGCTCATGATCGCCCGCTCGCTGGGCATCACGGGACACGACATCATGTTCTCGTCCAACGACACGCCGGCAGCGGACTTTGAGCTCGCCGACAAATTGGGCGCCATCGTCAACTTTGACGACATCAGCCACATCGAGTTCTTTGAGCGCGTCGCGGGCCCCATCCCCAAGACGGTCAGCTGCCGCTTTAATCCGGGCGGCCTGTTCCAGCTCTCCAACGGCATCATGGATAACCCCGGCGACTCCAAATACGGCATGACCACCGAGCAGCTCTTTGAGGCTTTCCGCATGCTCAAGGCCAAGGGCGCCGAGAATTTTGGCATCCATGCCTTCCTTGCCAGCAACACCGTCACCAACGACTACTACCCCAAGCTCGCGCGCATCCTCTTTGAGCTTGCCGTGCGCCTGGAGCGCAAGACCGGTGCACATGTCGCCTTCATCAATCTGTCCGGCGGCGTCGGCATCCCCTATCTGCCCGAGCAGCAGGCCAACGACATTCACGCCATCGGCGAGGGGGTGCACGCGGCCTACGACGAAATCCTGGTTCCCGCCGGTATGGGCGATGTGGCCATCTGCACCGAGATGGGCCGCTTTATGATGGGGCCCTACGGCTGCCTGGTCACCAAGGCTATCCACGAAAAGCAGATCTACAAGGACTATATCGGTGTCGACGCAAGCGCCGTCGATCTGATCCGTCCTGCCATGTACGGCGCCTACCACCACATTACGGTAATGGGTCAGCCGGGTGGCGACGACAAGACCACAGCGCCCGTCACAGACACCTACGACATCACGGGCAATCTGTGCGAGAACAATGACAAGTTCGCCATCGACCGCGAGCTGCCGCATATCGAAATGGGCGACCTGCTCGTGATTCACGACACCGGTGCGCATGGCTACTCTATGGGCTACAACTACAACGGCCGCCTGCGCTCCGCCGAGGTCCTGCTGCGTCCCGATGGCTCAGCCGACCTCATCCGCCGCGCCGAGCGCCCGGGCGATTATTTTGCCACGCTCGACGTGCTGCCGAGCGGCCGAGAGCTGCTGGCCAAGTCGCGCGCCGAAAGTGCCCGCCGTCGCGCCCAAGACGAGCGCCTGACAGTCGCCGCTCAATGGAACAAACGCATCCAGATCGCGGACGCGAAGGAGAAGAACATGGACATCCGCAATCTCGAGGGCTCAATCGTCGCCCTTGTTACGCCGTTTAAAAAGGACGGCAGCGTCGACTTTGACGCGCTCGAGCGCCTTATCGATTTCCACCTGCAAAACGGCACTGACGCCATCCTCACCTTGGGCACCACCGGCGAGAGCGCCACGATGACCGACGACGAGGACAACTCCGTTGTCGCCGCAGTGGTCAAGCAAGTTGCAGGACGCATCCCCGTCATCGCCGGCTCGGGCTCCAACTCCACGCAGACCATGCTCACCAAGTCGCTCACCTACCAGGGCCTGGGCGCCGACGGTCTGCTGCTCATTACCCCCTACTACAACAAG
The DNA here is from genome assembly GCF_003469085.1 of Collinsella sp. AM29-10AC. Taxonomy (NCBI): domain Bacteria; kingdom Bacillati; phylum Actinomycetota; class Coriobacteriia; order Coriobacteriales; family Coriobacteriaceae; genus Collinsella; species Collinsella sp. AM29-10AC. The sequence goes on along the minus strand of NZ_QSKB01000019.1, from coordinate 10,328 downwards.
GCCAATGAAGAGGGCATCTATCAGCACTTTAAGACCGTCGCCGATGCCGTGGACATCCCCTGCATCCTGTACAACATTCCCGGCCGCTGCGGCTGCGGCATCAGCGAGCGCAACGTAGAGCGCTTGGCCGCGCACCCCAACATCATGGGTATTAAGGAAGCCTCGGGCAACGTCGCCTACGCAGCCAAGATCGCCCACCTGCTGTCCGACGACTTCCGTATGTACTCGGGCGAGGACGCACTTACCGTACCGCTCATGAGCCTGGGCGCTTCGGGCACCATCAGCGTGTGGGCCGATGTTCAGCCGCAGCTCGTGCACGACATGTGCCGCGCCTATCTGGACGGTGACGTGGAGCGCGCCCGCAATATCCAGATTGCCGGCCAGCCGCTCATCAATGCCCTCTTTAGCGAGGTCAACCCCATCCCCGTCAAGGAAGCACTCGCCCAGATGGGTATGATCGAGGCAAACTATCGCATGCCGCTGTGCCCCATGGCAGACGACACGCGCTCCGCACTTACCGATGCTCTGAAGGGAGCTGGTCTGCTTGATTAAGACCGTCATTATGGGAACGGGCCGCATGGGCTCGCTCATCCGCACTACCGCCGGGGGCATTGTCAACGCCGCCGGTCAGCCCGTTTTCGACATCGTCGCCCAGATCGGCTTCGACTTGTCCGAGCTCGAGAACGCCCCGGCAGCCGACGTCATCATCGACTTCTCGAACGTCGTGACCTTCGATGCCGTCGTCGCCTATGTCGAGCGCACGGGCGCGGCGTTGGTCTCGGGCACCACGGGCTATACGCCCGAGCAGATGGATCGCCTGCGCGAGCTGGGCCAGAACGCCCGCGTCATGCACTCGGGCAACTACTCTATCGGCATCGCCGCCCTGCGCCATCTGGTGGCGCAAGCCACACGCGAGCTGCCCGGCTTTGACTGCGAAATCGTCGAGACACACCATAACCAAAAGGTCGACGCCCCCAGCGGCACTGCCAAGTTGTTGCTCGACGCCGTCGTCGAAGCCGAGCCCGAGGCAGGTTACCACCCCGTCTATGGCCGCGAGGGTATGTGCGGAGCGCGCGACCCCAAGGAGATCGGCATGCACTCGCTGCGCGGCGGCACCGTCGCCGGCGTGCACGAAGTAAGTTTCTTTGGCCAGGACGAGGAGGTCACGCTCACGCACCGTGCCACAAGCCGTCAGATCTTTGTCAACGGCGCCCTGGCAGCCGCGCAGAAGCTCGTCACCCACGAGCCTGGCTTCTATACGTTCGACCAGGTCATGTTTGCCTAACCAGGTATCAACCGAATCCACCCAAAGGAGAGACATCAAATGAGCAATGCAGCCGAGATGGATGCCCAGGAGATTATCAATTACATCGCCACCGCGCCCAAAAAGACGCCTGTCAAGCTGTACGTGCGTGAGAAACCCGGCATGAAGGTTGCCTGGGGCAACGCACATGTCTACGGCGGCCGTCGCGGCAAGACCGTCTTTGGCGACTGGGACGAGCTCAAAGCTATCCTTGATGCCAATGCCGATTCCATCGATTACTACGATGTGGAGAACGACTGCCGCAACTCCGCCGTGCCCATGCTCGACCTCAAGGGCATCAACGCCCGCATCGAGCCGGGCGCGATTATCCGTGACCGCGTCGAGATCGGCGACCGCGCCGTCATCATGATGGGTGCCATTATCAACATCGGCTCCGTCATTGGCGAAGGCTCCATGATCGACATGGGCGCCGTGCTGGGCGGCCGCGCCACCGTGGGCAAGAACTGCCACATCGGCGCCGGCACCGTGCTGGCAGGCGTTGTGGAGCCCGCCAGCGCCACGCCCGTCATCATCGAAGACGATGTCATGATCGGCGCCAACGCCGTGGTCCTGGAGGGTGTGCACGTAGGCAAGGGCGCCGTCGTTGCCGCCGGCGCCGTGTGCGTCGAGGACGTCCCCGCCGGTGCCGTCGTGGCCGGTGTCCCCGCCCGCGTCATCAAGCTGCGCGACGAGAAGACCGACAGCAAGACCGGCCTCGAAGAGGGCCTGCGCCAGCTTTAATAGTTACGCGGTTTTGACAAACCGCGTAACAGGTCGACGCTGCAAACGACCCAGAGCGGCAATCTGATGTTCAATCGTCAGGCATGACCAGAAGGTCAATGCCTTCCTCTTTCACGTCACCTTGCTCGCTCTGGGGCGTTTTCGCTGACGTATGCTCAGCCTGCGGCGCAATGTCAGCAACCAAGCCGAAAACAAAAAAAGGCCGAAGCACCATCGGGGCTTCGGCCTTCATCATCTCAGGGTTCCGTCGTATTCAACCATGGCGGGTCGCTTTGACAGGCGCCCTGCGGCCGTCTTATAGACCTCGGAACGGTCGCGCCGCCCTATTGCCACGATCTCGGCAATCTCAACCGTTCCGTCCTCCCGGATTCGAAAAACCATTCGGAGTCCTGCATTCCGCCATTTGATCTTTTTGCAGCCGGCAAGCTCGCCGTGAAGCGGCGTTCCGATTTCATCAGCGCGCGTCTTTAATTTCGCGACTGCAATACGGACGAGTCTTCGCTGAGATCCGTCTAGTTTTTGATATTCCTTCTCGACGTCTCGATTCAAAAAGCCGACGACAAAATGCCCACTCATTCGAAAAGATCCTCATCGGGGATCGCGTCCGGATCCATCGATTCAAACTCCGCGAGCTCCTCGGTAGTTAGGGCGTCCTCAAACGGAACAAATTCATGCGGACCATGCTTGACTCGATCCGCAGCGATGCGATTTATCTCAAGTTCGTGCAGATACTGCAGCGCGCCGTACATTTCCTCATAGGCGGCATAGTCGATGATCACGGTATCGATATCGTTATGATCGGCAATGAACTGTGGCGCGCGTTTTGCGCGTTTACGAATGGCAGATAAAGACTTGCTTGCTTCGGTAGCCGAAACAACCTGGTCTTTTGTAAACACCGGTTTTTCCAGAACAAGTGGGGACATTTTGACCTCCAAAAAATAATCTGGATTATATTTCAAAGTATACTTCAAAATATAATCCAGACTTTTATTCGAAAGAAAAAAGCCCTATCGATTCTCGATACTACCGATATTCTTGAGCTCGATGGAGATAAGGCCGTTGGGCTCGTTGACGAACTCGATGTACTCGGAATTCGAACCCATCTCGGCCGGGAAGCTGATTTCGATACCCGTGTCGGTACGGATCTTGTGATTGCGCACGGCAGCGCGCTCGACCTGCTTGCGCTCCACGGGAACGCGCTCGGGAACCTTCTCCTCGGTCAGTGCCGCGCGCACGCTTTCCTTGATGACCGGTTCGTCCTCAAAGACCTCATCGACGATATCCCAAGGCGGCAGCTCCTCGTCATCCTCAACCTTCTCGGCAACGGCAGCCTTAACCTTGGCGAGTGCCACGGCCGTATTGGCACCATGCTCCTCGGCGACTTCCTCGACCACACGCGTCACGGTGTCGATGACCTCCTTGCCCGATACACCCGTGTCGCACTGCAGCAGGCCATCGGGGATAAGCATACGGTCCTCGCCGGCAATCTTGCGCTTCTTGTCCACGTAGCCGATCTCCATGGTACTCGCGCGCACGATGGCATAGCTCGGCACCTTTTGCGAGGGGTTTGGCAGAATAGCGTAGTGGCGCGCGATGTCGTTGCGTACCTCCCCCTCCTCACGGCCCACTTCGTGCATAAAAGCCTGCTTGGAGCCCAGCAGCATCACGGCAAACCAGCGGGCATCCTCATCGTCGTCAAAATCGGCCACGAGCACGTCGGTGGACTCGGCTTTCTCGGCTTTGGTGAGCTCGGAAGAGATGAACTCCGCAATCTGCTGCGACAGGTCCACGAACTCGCGCTCGCCAAAGAAATAGCCCTTGAGTTCGCCGCCAAACGCAGAGTTCTCGGCAAACGTGGCACGTTTATTGTCGGCCGAGGTTCGTGCGCGGCGCAGATGCGTGGTCACGAAGTTGCGCACGGTACGGCTTTCGATATCGAGCTCGCGCTGGCTCATAACGTTAACGGCAGAGTCAAAGTCCAGGATATGCAGAATCGCGTGATTGATTTTCATATACGGCATTCCGTTCTAGATCGATTTCGGCACGAACCAGTATAGCGGTCGAGCCCGCCCCAAGCGCATCGGAGATTGCTGCATTGGGGCCAGGTTTCTCTGCACCAATGGTTAACGCAGGAGCTCGGACTGCCAGGCCTCGAGTTGTTCTGCCAGACTCTTACCGGCAGCGGACATGTCGATCTGAGGGCGTTTGGGCAGCAATGCACATCTAAGGATTGCCGCGATGGTCTGCGAAACAAAATGGCGCGTATCCTTGTCAAAGCCTTGGGCGGCCCGGAGCATCACAGGCAGGTTCTCGCGCATGTTCCCGGCGATATCCGCAAAACGTTCGGCGCCCGTAGCCTCAAACACGGAGAACAACGCATCTACAAAACGCTCGCGCTCGCCAGGTGACACTGCAAGCAGCATCTCGCGAATAGAGCCATCAACATATCGCGCGCCAGCAGACAGGCGTTCGCAATACACAAAATCGCAGCCGTCGACCACCCAGCTAAAGGGATTGTGTTGCAGCAGGCTAAACTCGGTGCTTTCGACGATAGCGTAGTCCTCTTGCGTCTCGAACATCATGCCGAAGATCGAAGACTGGGGCAGGGTTTTATCAATACGACCAGAAAGGCTCGCAAAGGCGTCTCCGTTCAGAAACTCCTCGACAAAGCCAGGGCCATCGTGGGAGAAGACCCGCTCAATCCGGTTGCGAGCACCGCTTGAGCACATCGCTGCACCATACACAGCCAGATTTCCGCCCTTGGAATGGCCTCCGCACAAGAGCGGCCCGTCAATCGCATCCGCCGCCTCGTCCACATAACGCGCCGCGGATTCCTGGGCCGGCACAGGACACCGGAACGCCATGTTAAAGTCCTCTTTCCAGCCCACAATCGTGCTGTCGGTCCCTCGGAAGGAAAGATAGCTAAACCCCGCCGGAAACCGGAACGTCATGGCTGCAAACTGCTCCGTCGCCACCACATCGCTCACGGCACGATAGCCGCAAACGTTCACGCCACGGTAGCGAGGGCTTGCTGCCACGGCCTCCAGCAAGGCCCTGCTCCCCTCTGGGTCCCACAAGTCGCCAATCATGTCCCGGTAGCACTCGGCACGCAGCAGCTCGCGTACGTCTAGGCCCTGCCAGTTCGTCAGCTCCGCCATATCACCCGGCAAACGCAAATAGGACAACCACGCAAAGACCAGGCTATCCACCGCGCAGAACGGCCGCTCCTCAAACGGATCAAACGCCGTCTGGGCATAGGTCAAAAAATTAGGCGAATCCGACATGGCCCTCCCATCAACTATGGTGCATTGGGGTCAGGTTACTTTGCACCAAAAAGGCGCCCGGGCCGTGTGGGCTCGGACGCCTTCATTGTAGCTTTTCGCTCTAACGAGCTTGATTTAGCAGGAGAAGTCGACGCTGTCGATGATGTCCTTGAGGGCCTTGGCGGAGGCGGTGAGCTCATGTTGCTCGTCATCGTCCAGCGGCACGGGAACGCGGCAGACAACGCCGTCGCGACCAACGACGGTCGGCATGGAGATGGCAAGATCGGACAGGCCATACTCGCCCACCATGAGCGAGGAAACGGGCAGAACGGTCTGCTCATCGCGCATGACAGCGGTGCAGATGCGCTTAACGGCCATGGCGACGCCGTAGTAGGTGGCGTGCTTCTTCTCGATGATGGTGTAGGCGGAGTTCTTGACGTCCTCGGCGATGCGCTTCTCGGCGGCTTCGTGCTCCAGGTGGCCGTGAAGCTCGCAGAAGGTGTTCAGCGGAACGCCGGCAACCTGAGCGCTGGACCAAGCGACAAACTCGGAGTCGCCGTGCTCACCCATGACGTAGGCCTGAACGTCGCGCGGGTCGACCTCGACGTGGGCGCCGAGCATCTGCTGCAGGCGACCGGTATCGAGCACGGTGCCGGAACCGATGACGTGGCCCTCGGGCAGACCGGACATCTTGATGGCGGCATAGGTCAGGACGTCGACTGGGTTGGAGACGATCAGCAGAATGCCGTCGAAGCCGGACTTCTTGATCTCGGGAATAATGGACTTGAAGATGTTGACGTTCTTGTTGACCAGGTCCAGGCGTGTCTCGCCGGGCTTCTGGGCGGCGCCAGCGGTGACGACGATCATGGCGGCGTCGGCGACATCGGAATAATCGCCGGCGTAGATCTTCATCGGCTCGGCAAACGTCATGCCGTGCGCGATATCCAGGGCCTCACCCTCGGCACGGTTCTTGTCCACGTCGATGAGGACCATCTCGGAGAACAGACCACTCTGCATCAGCGCGAACGCCGAAGACGAACCGACGAAACCACAGCCGACAATAGCGACCTTCTTCTCGTTAACCATTAGAAACTCCCATCTCTCTCCACAAACAAGCCGCCCGGGAACGACCCGAGCGGCTTGCCGTAATCCCAATACATCCAATCGGGACTTTGATTATGCTCCTATTCGCAGCCAAATATCGACCGTTTACCGAAATTATTTGCAGGATTCGTAAAATAACTGCACGAAATCGGTTTCGAGCTATTGACGAGTCGAAACACCTTTCTAATACAGGCCCGCCTCGCGAATGGCCTCGACAGCCAAAGCAATCTGATCGGGCGGTAGGACCAGCGCCATGCGCACGTGCCCCTCGCCCGAAGGGCCAAAGCTCGCGCCCGGCGTCACCACAACGCCGGCCTTCTCCATGAGCTCCTCGCAAAACGCCATGGAATCGGTGCGACCACCGGGAAGCTTGGCCCACACAAACATAGAGCCATGCGCGTTGGGACGCTCCCAGCCCAGGCCCTCAAGACCGTCGCACAGGGCATCGCGGCGCTCCTGGTACTTCAGACGCTGCGCCTCGACCTCATCGCGCGGGCCATTAAGGCACGCGATGGCGGCCTTCTGGATCGGGAAGAACATGCCGAAGTCGATCTGCCCGCGCAGCTTGGCAAAGGCCGAGACCACATCCTCGCGACCGACCAAAAAGCCGATGCGGGCACCGGTGACGTTAAACGACTTGGAAAGCGAGAAAAACTCCACGCCCACCTCGAGCGCACCGGGATACTGCAGGAAGCTGCCGCCGGGCTCGCCGTCAAACACGATGTCGGAGTACGCGTTGTCATGAACGATCAACAGATCGTGCTCGCGGGCAAAAGCGATTATCTCCTCGTAGACCTCGGGCGTACCCACCGAGCCGACCGGGTTCGCGGGCAGCGACACGATCATATATTTGGCACGATCAGCAACCTCGGGATCGATACCCGCCACATAGGGCAGGTAATTATGCTCGGCAACCAGCGGATAGTATTCGAGCTTGGCATCGGCGATCTTGGCACCCGCCTCAAAGACCGGGTAGCATGGATCGGGCACCAGGATGGTGTCACCCGGATCGAGCAGGGCCAGGCCCAAATGGCCCACGCCCTCCTGCGTGCCGTTGCACGACTGCACCATAGACGGCGTAATGCCCGAAACGCCAAAGCGGCGCTCATAGTAATCGCACACGGCTTGCTTGAGTTCGGGCAGGTCGCGCAGGGCGTACTTCCACATCTCGGGATCTTGGGCTGCCTGCGTGAGCGCCTCGACCACGTGGTCGTACGGCTTAAAGTCGGGCGTGCCCACGCTCATGTTGTAAATGGTCTTGCCCTGAGCCTTCAGCGCGAGCAGTTTGTTGTTGAGCGAGGCGAAGACCTCCGCGCCAAAGCGGTCGAGACGCTGCGATGCCTGCATGGTGCCACCTTTCGATATAAAAAACGCGGCGCTCCGACAAGAGCGCCACGCGATACGGGCCATCAGATTGCAAAAGTGTAACGCTTGCCACCCCCGTATTGGTTCAATTTAGCCAACCTTAGTCAATTGGATTGAGCGCGTCGATCTGCGCAAGCCACAGACGCGAGCTGGCGTCACTCGGCATACGCCAATCGCCGCGCGGGCTGAGCGTCACCGAGCCCACCTTGGGACCATCGGGCAGGCAGCTGCGCTTAAACTGCTGGGCAAAGAAGCGACGATAGAACGTGCGCAGCCACGTGTGGACGATCTTGGCGTCGTAGACACCCTCGAAACTCTTGAGCGCCATGCGGTAGATCTTGCCCGGCTCAAAGCCAAAACGCAGCAAGTAGTAGAGGAAGTAGTCGTGCAACTCGTACGGGCCCACCAAATCCTCAGTCTTCTGCGCAATCTCGCCGTCGCCCGTGGGCGGCAGAAGCTCGGGGGACACCGGCGTGTCGAGGATATCGAGCAAAACCTCGGCAATACGCCCGCCAAAGACATCAGCCGCATAACGCACCAAGTGACGCACGAGTGTCTTGGGCACGCTCGCGTTGACGGCGTACATGCTCATGTGGTCGCCGTTATAGGTAGCCCAGCCGAGTGCCAACTCCGACAGGTCGCCCGTGCCGATGACAAAACCGCCAGCCTGGTTGGCCAGATCCATCAGAATCTGCGTACGCTCGCGGGCCTGGCTGTTCTCGTAGGTCACGTCCTGCACGGTCGGATCGTGCTCAATGTCCTTGAAGTGCTGTTCCACGGCCGCGTGAATCGAAACCTCGCGGAAGCTCACGCTCAGGTCGCGCGCGAGCGACTCGGCGTTGGACTTGGTGCGATGCGTCGTGCCAAAGCCGGGCATGGACACGGCAGTGATGCCCGAGCGCGGCAGCCCCAGCGCATCGAAGGCACGCACGGTCACGAGTAGCGCCAGTGTGGAATCGAGGCCGCCGGAAAGGCCGATGACGGCAGCCTTGGTACCCGTATGGGCAAGGCGGGTCTTGAGGCCCGCAGTCTGCAGATTGAGAATAGTCTCGCAACGCTCGGCCAGATCACCGTGGTCGGCCGGCACAAAAGGCGCGCGAGGGAAAACGCGGTCGATATCGCAGGCATCGCGCAGGACAGGCTCTTTGGCCAGCACGCCCTCAAAAGAAAACTCAACGGTCGTGGCCTCCGGCGCATCGTCCGCGCGCGCCCACGTCGTCGAGCGACGGCGCTCGGCAACCAGGCGGTCAAGATCGACATCGGCGATGGCCATATCGCAGGTAAGCAGTTTGGTCGCGGCGAGCTTGGAGCCGTTTTCGTAGACGAGGTTCTCGCCCGCAAAGACCATATCGGTCGTGGACTCACCCTCGCTCGCGTCCGCGTAGGCATAGGCGCAGTACAGGCGTGCACTTTGGTTAGAGATAAGGCTGCGGCGGTAATCCGCTTTGCCGATGATCTCGTCCGAGGCCGACGGGTTGAGAATCACCGTCGCACCGGCAAGCGCCATCTCGGTCGAAGGAGGCGCCGGCACCCACAGGTCCTCGCAGACCTCAACGCCCAGCACCAGGTCCTCGGCGCCTTCATCACAGCAACGGTAGACAAGCCCCGAACCCAGCGGGACCGGACCCTGACCGGCAAATTCAACCCACACGGGATCCGCAGGCGCCGGAGCAAACCAACGGCGCTCATAGAACTCGCCATAGTTGGGCAGATACTTCTTGGCCGTGAGGCCCAAAAGCTCGCCCGCGCAGCACACGGCGGCGCAGTTGTAGATATTCTCGGCAACTGCAACGGGAAGACCGATGGTAAAGACGACCGGCAACTCACGGGTTTCATCAAGGATGTGCACAAGTGCCGCCTCGCAGGCATGCAGCAGTGTGCGGTTATGGAACAGATCGGCCGCGGTATAGCCGCACAGATTAAGCTCGGGCAACACCAACGCGCGAATGCCGCGCTCGGCAGCTCTGCGAACAGCTGCCAGCGCAACCTCGGCATTACCCTCGACATCGGCCACGCGAATCTGCGGCGACGCCGCCGCCACACGCAAAAAGCCATCGTTCTTATTAGCCGAAACGCAGCATTGCCTTGTTGATCTGGACACTGGAGGCCCCTTCTACCCTGAGATTCAGTCTAACGGACGTTCACATATCTCTAACTAGCCAAAGCAACCTCTCAGTTTACTGAGACGCCAACCTGTGCTAAGAGCATGTATTCCAAAAATATCTTTAATTAAAAAAGGAGAAATCGATAATCGACTTCTCCTTTAAGCGAGGCAAGTTAATTCCGAAACTAATGGCAGAATTTATCCATGTAGTCCTCAAAGTCGAACACTTCTACCACGACGCCCTCTTCCTGAGACTCTTTCAGTTGCTCCAAGAGATCTTTGTTAATAACGTCCATGCAGAAACCTCCTCTATCTAATCAATTGTAGTATATCTGCTTTCATGCAATTATCAACCAACTTGTTTAATTGCTCCTCGTTTGTCGATAGTCCCTCTTTTTTCCTTGATTGTCATTTTCATTGCAACAGCCTCAGGACTCAGCGCAACGCG
>NZ_QSKB01000018.1:4104-55186 GCF_003469085.1 Collinsella sp. AM29-10AC | reverse complement strand
GTACATGTACGGATGAATGTGGGAGGTGTTCGGATAAAGTCGATAATCAAGGTTATTCGCACCGAAGTATAATCTAATTACAGAATAAAGCCCGCGGTGGGGTACCCGGGCATAAGGTCCGAAAGGGTTGAACATGTTCGATATGGTTTCTCGCCGCGGATTCGTCTGGCTCTCTGCTGTCGCCGCTGCCGGCCTTGGCCTTGCCGGCTGCTCTGGCAACAAGACGTCTGAGCCAACTGGCTCCGATGCCGGTTCTGCTAAGGCATCTTCCAAGAAAGCTGTCGAGCTGCAGGTCTTTGCCGCCAACTCGCTCGAGAAGGCTCTGCCCGAGGTCCAAGAGCTCTACACCGACCAGACCGGCACCACGTTTGCAGACACGCAGTTTAAGGCGTCTGGCGACCTTGTCGAGCAGATGCGCGCCGGCGCCACGGTCGACGTGCTCATCACCGCCTCCAAAGGCACCATGGACGACGCCGAGGCCGCCGAGCTCGTCGATGCCGACACCCGTGAGGATATGTTCGTCAACGACCTTGTGATCATTCGTGCTGAGGGTTCCGACACCAAGATCGAGGTCATCGCCAACGTCGCGAATCTGGACGGCAAGATCGCCATCGGCGACGCCAAGACCGTCCCCGCCGGCAAGTACGCCAACCAGGCCTTAGCTTCTGTGGGTCTCTACACCGGCACCGAGGGCGACGACGGCGAGTATGCACCCGAGCTTGCCGACAAGGTGGCCCTGGCCGACAAGGTCGGCACCGCTGCGTCTTACGTCTCTACGGGCGACTGCGTGGCCGGTTTTGTCTACAGCTCCGATATCTTCCGCTATGACGGCATCGAGGAGGCCTTTGTGTGTCCCGAGGACTCGCATAAGCCCATCGTGTATCCGGGCGCTGTCGCCGATGGCTCCGAGCACGCCGACGAGGCCAAGGCGTTTATCGACTTTTGCCTGTCCAACAAGAAGGCTCAGAAGATTTGGGCTAAGTACGGCTTTGAGCTTTCCGAGTAGTGCGGCTTGGCGCGATAATTCCATTGTTTTGTGTTTCACTCCGTCCTTGTATTCGCTTGGAGCTTTTCGTGCTTAATAGATTCCGCATGCTTGTCGCCTGTGCTTTGACCTTCGCGCTTTGCTGGGTGCCGGGATTTGCGTTTGCTGGGGTCGCTGAGGACGGGGCCCAGGTTGCTGCGACCGCTCATGGGCTTTCCTATGGGATCGAGGGTTTTGAGCGGTTGGCCAAGGGGACCGCTCGTGCCATGGAGGGCCAGCCTGAGGGCTACCGGTTTCCCGTTGATGAGGACGTGGACCTTGTGGTGGCGCCTGCTGCCGATCGCGTTGTGGTGTGGATATCGCCCAGGGCGGTCGAGAAGTATGAATTGGATCCGCAGGATAACGAGTGCGTATCGGGTCTCAAGGCCCTCGTCTGTGAGCTCGACAGCGCAAACTGCATGGGAGGTGCGCAGCTTGGGGACGTGGATCTTCCTTGGTATGTCACGGCGGAAACAACGTTTAATGCCGGCGGGTATACCTATGGCTTTGATGTGCGTGGTGCGGATGGGGACCGCTATGTGGTGATTGCATCGGCCTCGGGTGATGCCAAGGGCGGCGCGCGTTGGCTTGATAGCGCTCAAATGGTAGAAGCATCGTCTGTCGTGTTGCGGGATGAGCAGGGTCCCTTGACCTCTCTGGCCTCCTTTTTGGGCGACATCGACTATCGCCCGCTTTGGGTGTCCATTAAAACGAGTGGCCTTGCCCTGGTGATTGCCTTTGCACTGGGCCTGTTCGCCGCGTGGAAGACTATGGGTACCTCGAGTCGCATCAAGGGCCTGCTCGATTCGGTCTTTACGATTCCTATGGTGCTGCCGCCCACGGTCTGCGGCTTTCTGCTCCTCATGCTGTTTGGCCGCTCGACCGGGGTCGGCCAGTGGCTCATCGCGCACGGCATCTCGATCGTCTTTACCTGGCCCGCGGCGGTGATATCTGCCGTGGTGGTGTCGTTTCCCCTGGTCTACCGTACGGCGCTCGGAGCCTTCGAGAGCCTTGACACGCAGATGCTCGATGCCGCGCGCACGCTGGGATGGTCCGAGCGTCGCATCTTTACTAAGCTCATGATGCCGCTTGGCTGGCCCTCGATTGCAGCCGGCGCGGTGCTTGCCTTCGCGCGTGCCATGGGCGAGTTTGGCTGCACCCTGTTCTTTGCGGGCAACTACGCCGGTATTACGCAGACCATTCCCATCGCCATCTACTTTGAGTGGATGGGCGGCAACACGTCGGTAGCCCTCTTTTGGGTCATCGTCGTAATCGTGTTCAGTTTCCTGGTCATTCTGTTTATCAATATGTACACCGCTCATTCACAAAAGTATCGCGAGCGGGGCCTTTCTCGTGCGGAGCGGAAGCAGGCCAAAGATCTCGCCGGACGGGGCGATTCGCTCGACTCGGCGGGCGGCGATGCCTTGCGTATCGATCGCGAGGCGCTGGCCGAGCTCATGCGCGATGATGCCGCGCCGCAGGGAGGTCGATAAGCCATGTCGCTCGTTCTGGACATCAAAAAGCGCTATCCCGGGTTTATGCTCGACATGCAGCTTGAGGCCGGCGAGGAGCGTGTGGCGCTCCTGGGCGCCTCGGGTTGCGGCAAGAGCTGCACGTTGCGCTGCATTGCCGGCGTGGAGACACCCGACGAGGGCAAGATCGTCGTCAACGGCGTGACCTTCTTTGACTCTGCGGCGGGCATCAACCTTTCGCCCCAGGAGCGAAAATGCGCCCTGATGTTTCAAAACTATCAGCTGTTCCCTAATATGACGGTGGCCGATAACGTGTGCGCCGGCGTTGAGGGTGCAGGTGACGCCGCAGCGCGTAGACAACTTGCCGAGCGCTACCTGGGCATCTTTGGACTGGCCGACTTTGCCGACCGTTATCCCGCGCGCCTCTCGGGCGGCCAGCAGCAGCGTGTGGCGCTTGCTCGCATGGTGGCGGCACACCCGGGCATTTTTATGTTCGACGAGCCCATGAGCGCGCTCGACGCGTATCTCAAGAGCGCGCTTGAGCAGAACATGCTCGACCTGTTCGACGTCTGTAACCGTACCGTGCTCTACGTGAGCCACGATATTGACGAGGCATGCCGCCTGTGCGAGCGCATTTGCGTGATGCATAACGGGCATGTGGAGGAGATCGGCTCCGTCGAGGACGTGGTCCGCCGGCCGCAAACCTTGGCTGCGCTGCGTCTGACGGGCTGCAAGAACACAAGCCGGGCGCGCAAGATCGGCGACGAAGAAGTTGAGGCCCTCGACTGGGGCATGACCTTTAACGTGGGTCGCGAGGTTCCCGATAATGTGGCGTACCTGGGCATTCGCGCAAGCTACTTCCATGTTGACAATCGCGCGGAGCGGGGTCGCAACAGCTATGATTTGCACGTGGCCCGAGTGAGCGATTCACGCTTTGAGCGCCTGGTGCTGTTGGACGTGCCGCGTACTGATGCGCCCACGCGTCTGCAGTGGAAGGTCAACAAAGTGGGCATGCCTGTCGACGAGCTGCCGCAAGCAGGCGAGACGCTGCGCATGCATTTTGATGCCAGCAGGATCCATTTGGTTTGTCGTTGATGCGGTGGGCGATGCGGGCGAGGAGGTAGTCCTCGACCGCTTTGTTTCCACTTTACCGCTCGCCGATTTCTATATGACAAAATCTTGTCAATCTGATAATTATTTATCAGACAGCGAGGTGTTCGCATCCCGCAGCTGTCGTACGATTGTCAACGGTGTTCGCATGGTCGATGACCGTTGATATAGTTGACCTCAACTGGTTAAGGAGGGTGCGCACATGCCGCAGACGACATACATTCGCCGCGTTGCCGCGCGTGCCCTATATATCGCTCGGAGCCGCATATGAGCAGGTATGTTCACGGCTCCGGGAGAGACGACGCACAATTAAATAGTCAACCGCAAAGCAGGTTCCCCAAAATTCCGGGTTTGAGCACGGCAGGGCAATCGCCGCCCGTCGTGCATCGATACCGCTGTTATCCGTTTTTGGTTCGAGAGGGGAACCGCCATGGCTGAAGAATTCGATTTCCATCCGATGTGGGAGAGCCTCGGCATGAATCTTGCCGACCACGACATGCTGCTGGGCGCCGTGGGCCAGATGTACGGCGATATGTTCTTGACGCAGAACAATCGCCCCAAGTCCACGTCCTACCTGGACTTTGTGGCCACCAACATCCACAGCGGCCGTATTAAGGAGATGCTCGACAAGAAGGAGGCCGGCGAGGCCACCAAGATCGTCGGTTCGTTCTGCGTGTACGTGCCCGAGGAGATTGTGCTCGCCTGCGACGGTATTCCCGTGGGCCTGTGCTCGGGTGCCGATTGGGCAACCGATAAGGTCGAGGAGCATCTGCCGCGCAACACCTGCCCGCTTATCAAGAGCTTTGCCGGCTTTAAGCTGGGCGAGGTCTGCCCCTACATTGAGTCGAGTGACTTGGTGGTAGGCGAGAACACCTGCGATGGCAAGAAGAAGGCCTACGAGTTTTTTGCCACGCAAAAGAACATGTACGTCATGGATATTCCCAACGTACACGACGAGTCGACGCTCGTGACCTGGAAGGCCGAGGTCAAGAAGCTCGCCGCCAAGATCGAGGAAGAGTGCGGCGTCACGATTACGCCCGAGCGTCTGAAGGCCGCCATCCACGCCGTCAATGAGAAGCGTCGCGCCCTGCAGCGCCTCGCTGCCACGCGCGCTGCCGACCCTGCGCCCATCAGCGGTCTTGACAGCCTGCTGACCGTTCAGGCCGCCTTTATGGACGACACGCCACGTCTGACCGGAGCCATTAACGATATGGCGGCCGAGTGTGAGCAGCGTGTCGAGGTCGGCGAGGGCGTGGCGCCCAAGGGGACTAAGCGCATCCTGTACACCGGTACGCCCATGGCCGTGCCCAACTGGAAGCTGTTCAACCTCATCGAGAAAGCCGGTGGCATTGTGGTAGGCGAGGAGTCCTGCACGGGCTCGCGCTATTACAAGGACCTGGTCGACGAGTCCGGTGAGACGGTCGACGAGATGCTCGATGCCATCGCCGAGCGCTACTTTAAGATCAACTGCGCCGTCTTTACGCCCAACGACCAGCGTATGAAGGACATTGTCCAGATGGCCAAGGACCTGCATGCCGACGGCATCGTCGACGTGGCCCTGCAGTTCTGCACGCTCTATGAGATGGAGTCCTTCGCCGTGGAGAAGGCCGCCGAGGAAGCCGGCATTCCGTTTATGCACATCACGACCGACTACGCCGGTGAGGATGCAGGCCAACTGCAAACCAGGATCGAGGCCTTCTTGGAAACCATTTAGGGCTATCCGTCCCGGCGGCTTTCCCAGGCACCCGATCTTGCCGTTCAAACCGTCGCTTGCGTGCGAAAGTACGCGGCGCGTCTCTTTCACGGCAACCTCGGGCACCTGGGAAAGCCGCTTCCTTGGTTGGTTAAAAGGTTTAGGAGTTATATGTCGGAAAATATTGAGCAGCCGTTGCCCAGCACGTTTGAGGAGTTTAACGAACAACGCAAGGCGGCGTTTATTCGCGTCAAGGATTACAAACAGGCGGGCAATCGCCTGATCGGTTTTCTGTGCAGCTACACGCCGCTCGAGATTATCGATGCCGCGGGGGCTGCGAGCGTGGCGCTGTGCGGCACGTCCGACGAGGTGATTCCCGAGGCCGAGAAGGTGCTGCCGGCAAATCTCTGCCCGCTCATCAAGTCGACGTACGGCTTTGCCTTCTCGCAAAAGTGCCCGTTTACGTACTTTAGCGACATGATCATCGGCGAGACCACCTGCGACGGCAAGAAGAAGATGTACGAGCTACTCAACGAGCTCAAGCGCACGCACATTCTGCACCTGCCGCAGGGTCGCGACCGCGCCTACGAGCGTGAAGGCTGGTACGAGGAGTGCCGCCTGCTCAAGGAAGAGCTCGAGAACTTCTACGACATCACGATCACCGATGACGACCTGCGCGCCGCTGTCCGTCGTCGCAATCGCTTGCGTGCGGCCCAGCTCGAGATGTTCGCACTGCAGGCCAACCAGCCGGCGGTCATGAGCGGCGTCGACCTGATGAGCACCATGTTCGCCGGTACGTTCAGCTTTGATATCGAGGCCTATACGCAGCAGCTGGAGCAAAAGGTTGCCAAGCTGCGCGAGGCCTACGACGCGGGCGAGCGCCCGGTTGCGGCGGATGCCAAGCGCATTCTGATCACCGGCTGTCCGGTGGGCGGTGTGATCAACAAGATCGGCCGTACTATCGAGTCCAACGGCGGTGTGGTCGTGTGCATGGACGACTGCTCGGGCGAGCGCACGGCGGCCATGATGATCGACCCGGAGGCTCCCGATATCCTGCACGCCATCGCCGACCGCTACCTGGACATCAACTGCTCGGTCATGACGCCCAACGACAGCCGCATGGGGAACACGCTTGCCATGTGCGAGAAGTATCATGTCGATGGCGTGGTAGAGAGCGTGCTACAGGCCTGCCACACCTTTAACGTGGAGAGTGCGCGCATGCAGGAAGCTGTCGAGGGTGCGGGTATTCCGTATATGAAGATCGAGACCGACTACAGCAACGGTGACATGGGCCAGATCGAGACGCGCATCGCCGCCTTTATCGAAACCCTCTGACGTCTGAGGCACCCGACCTTCCGGCTCCAACCCTCCTCGCGTACCTTGAGTACGCTTCGTCGGGCTTGTCGCTCGGAATCTCGGGCACCTCAGACGCCAGAGGGCCGTTGTTGCAGCAGTGTCTGATCGTTTGATTTTCTTGCTGATTAGGAGAGAGGCATGATAGGGATCGGGGTCGATATCGGGTCTACGGCGGCTAAGGCTGCTGTGGTCGATGGGGAGGGTTCGGTGGCGTGGACGTGCGTGCAGCCAACCGGGTTCTCCTCGGTCGATGCTTCCGAGCGGCTGCGCGAGGCACTGGCAGCGGCCGGCTATGACGTGACAGCCGACGACGTGCGCGTGATCGCGACTGGCTACGGTCGCATCGCGGTGCCCTATGCGCACAAGGTCGTGACCGAGATCACCTGCCACGGCACCGGTGCCGTGCGCCTGTTTGGCGATCACGGCACGGTGATCGACGTGGGCGGCCAGGACACCAAGGTCATTCAGCTTGAAAGTGGCCGCGTGGCCAAGTTTGCCATGAACGACAAGTGCGCCGCCGGCACGGGGCGCTTTTTGGAGATCATGGCCGACCGCCTAGGCATTTCCCAGCAGCAGATGGCCGACCTGGCGCGTTCCGGCGAGCCTACCAAGATCAGCAGCATGTGCACGGTGTTTGCCGAAAGCGAGGTTATCAGCCTGATCGGTCGCGGTGAGCCGCGCGAGAACATCGCACGTGGCGTGATCGACAGCGTGGTCTCGCGCGTGGCGACCATGGCCGGGCAGGCCGCAGGCGCCCCGTACTACCTGACCGGTGGCCTGTGCGAGAACGCCTTCGTGGTGGAGCGGTTGGGCGAGCTACTGGGGTCGCCGGTGACCACCTCGCCCCAGGCTCGCTTTGCCGGTGCCATCGGCGCGGCGATTCGCGCGCAGGCGCTCAATTAATGCATCCGCCCCAGGCTCGCATTCATGCGTATACTGGGAGAAAATGATTGACCGATGAGAGGAGGTATCGATGGCTGACGATCAGATTAAGCTCACGTCTATGACTGCCGCGAGCGGTTGAGCCGCTAAGTTGGCTCCTGGAGCCCTCGCCCAGGTCCTGGGCGACTTACCCAATGTGCATAACGACAACCTGCTCGTGGGGTTCGATACCTCCGACGATGCGAGCGTCTTTCGCGTTGGCGATAACCTGGGCCTCGTTCAGTCCATCGACTTCTTCCCGCCGATGGTCGACGACCCGTTCCTGTTTGGCCAGATCGCCGCGGCCAACTCGCTGTCGGACATCTATGCTATGGGCGGGCGGCCGAGTCATGCCATGAACCTGCTCTGCATACCCAGTTGCCTGGGCGTCGAGGTTGCCGGCCAGATTCTGGCGGGTGGCGCCGACAAGTGCGTCGAGGCCGGCTGCTCTATCGCGGGCGGCCACACCATCAACGACGACGAGCCCAAGTACGGCCTGTCCGTGAGCGGCTTTGTCGCGCTCGACCGTATGCTCGCCAACAGCGGTGCGCGCGTGGGCGATGCGTTACTGCTGACCAAGGCGGTTGGCTCGGGCATCATCACCACGGCCATTAAGGGCGAGCTTATCGAGCAGGACGAGGCCGCAGCCATGTTTGACTCGATGCGCACCCTCAACGAGGCGCCGATTCGTCTGGCCGAGGGACTCGAGCTTCACGGCTGTACCGACGTCACGGGCTTTGGCCTGATCGGGCATGCGTGCGAGATGGCCGAGGGCTCGGGCGTGCAGATTGAGCTTGCGTCAGGGGCCGTACCGCTCTTTGACCAGGTGCTCGACATGGCGCGTCTTGGCATTATCCCAGCCGGCGCCTACCGCAACCAGGACTTCTTTGGCCCCCGCGTGGCGGCCGACGATGACCTGGAACCGGGCATGTTGGATGCGCTGTACGATCCGCAGACCTCGGGCGGCCTGCTCATCGCGGCGCCTGCTGCCGATGTGGATGAGCTTTCGCGTCGTCTGCATGCCGAAGGACGTATCGCCGCCGTCGTCGGTCGCGTGTGCGAGCCGGTGCCAGGCGGCCCTGCCGTCCGCGTTGCCCGTTAACGACACGTTTATCGAACTATGCACCGTTCTAGAACGATTTATTCGAAAGGAAAAAAGCTATGTCTACCAAAATTGAAGTCAATGCCATGGGCGATGCCTGCCCGCTGCCCGTCGTCAAGACGCTTAAGGCACTCAAACAGCTTGATGGCGAGGGCGCCGTCGTGACTTCGGTCGATAACGAGACGGCCGTGAAGAACATCTCCAAGATGGCACAGGAGAAGGGCTGCACGGCCTCGGTCGAGAAGATTTCGGACGCTGAGTGGCACGTGACTGTCGCGACCGCCGGTGCCGTGGCCGTTGCGGACCCCGAGCAGGACGGTGCCGCTTTCTGCGACGCCAGCGCCGGCAAGGGCAAACTCGTCATTTCCGTCTACACCGATTGCATGGGTCGTGGCGACGACGAGCTGGGCCACAAGCTCATGAAGGCGTTTATCTTTGCCGTGACGCAGCAGGAGGAGCTGCCTGCGACCATGTTGTTCTACAACGGCGGCGCCAAGCTCACCGTTGAGGGGTCGCCGGTGCTCGATGATCTGAAGGGCCTGGCGGAACAGGGTGTCGAGATTCTCACCTGCGGTACCTGCCTGGACCACTTTGGCATCAAGGACCAGCTTGCCGTGGGCGAGGTCACCAACATGTACGTGATCGTGGAGAAGATGGAGCAGGCCGTGCGCGTCGTGCGCCCATAACGTATTGGTTGGAGTTGCCATGAGGGAGAAGCGCCCGGCGCTTGTCATCACGTTTCCCACCACGGCGGCCGCCATGGGCTGCGAATCTCTGTGCATCGAGTGCGGTCTTCCCGGACGAACGATTCCCGTGCCCGGGGAGGTCGCTGCCGGTTGCGGTCTGGCGTGGAAGGCGTTGCCTGCCGATGAGGAGCTGCTGCGCGGCGAACTCGCCGCGGCGGGCGTTCCCACCGAGGGCTATACCGTGATTGATATGTGGGAGGTCGTGCGATGATCTACCTGGATAACGCGGCGACGACCATGCACAAGCCGCTGACGGTCATCGATGCCGTGACGCAGGCGATGTGCTCGCTCGGCAATGCCGGGCGCGGTGCCACGTCGGGTGCCCTCGATGCCGCTCGTACGATTCACGCTTGCCGTACCAAGCTCGCGCGCCTTTTGGGCTGCCCGAGGGCGGACCATGTGTGCTTTACGCCCAACTCCACCGCGGCGCTCAACACCGTCATCAATGGCGTGGTGCGCCCCGGCGACCGTGTGGTCACGACGGTGCTCGAGCACAACTCCGTGCTACGTCCGCTCAATCGCTTGGCGGCAGAGCAGGGTGTGACGGTTGATCATGCGGGTTGCGACGTGAACGGCGCGCTCGACTACGACGAGCTCGAGCGGCTAGTCACGCCCGGTACGCGTGCCGTGGTGGTGACGCACGCCTCAAATGTGACCGGCAACGCGGTCGACATTGCGCGCGTGGCGGCCATGGCCCATGCGGCCGGTGCGCTGGTGATCGTCGATGCCTCTCAGTCTGCCGGCACGGCGCGTATCGATATGCATGCCATGGGGCTCGACATTGTGTGCTTTACCGGCCACAAGGGGCTCATGGGGCCCCAAGGCACCGGCGGCCTGGCCGTGGCGGAGGGCATTGACGTGTCTCCGTGGGCCATGGGCGGCACGGGCGTGCACAGCTTTGACCCACTGCAGCCACTTGAGTGGCCCACGCGGCTCGAGGCGGGCACGCTCAACGGTCACGGCATAGCGGGCCTTTCTGCCGGTCTCGACTTTATCGAGGCGCAAGGCGGGGTCGAGGCGATTGCGGCGCATGAGCGTGCGCTTGCAGAGCGCTTCCTCGCCGGTGCTCGCGAAATCCCCGGCATTGCGCTCTACGGTGCGTTTGACCAGCCCGTGCGCTCGGCGATCGTCTCACTCAACGTGGGTGATATCGACTCGGCCGAGATCTCGGACGCGCTCATGCAAGGGTGGGGGATTGCGACGCGCCCCGGTGCCCATTGCGCTCCGCTCATGCACCGTGCGCTGGGGACCGAGCGCCAGGGTGTCGTCCGCTTCTCGTTTGGGTATTTCAACACGGATAAGGAAGTCGACATCGCGATTGACGCTTTGCGCGATTTAGCCTGCTAAAGCGTATATACTTGCGGGACGGGTATTTTGCCCGTCCCGTTTTTGTTTCGACCCGAAAGGTGTGCCCATGGCTTCATCCGCCCCGCGCGGTCTGCGTTCCGACCATGTCGTTACCGTCGGCATTGCGCTGTTCTCGATGCTCTTTGGTGCCGGTAACCTCATTATTCCGCCGCTGCTGGCGCTGCAGGCAGGTTCTGCCACGCCGGTTGCCATGATCGGCTTTTTGATTGCAGCTATCGGTCTGCCCGTTATGGGATTTATCGCCGTCGCGCTCGCTGGCACGGCCCGAGAGCTGGCCGGGCGTGTGCATCCTAAGTTTGGCGAATTCTTCGTTGCGGCGGTCTACCTGGCCATCGGTCCGTGCTTGGCCATTCCGCGCACAAGCTCTACGGCGTTCGAGATGCTGGTGCCGCTGCTACCCGAGGGCGTTTCGCTCGGCACGGCACGTCTGGTGTTTGCCATCGGGTTCTTCGTCGTCGCGTTTGCGCTCACGCTGCGCCCGGGTGTCATCACGCGTGTGCTCGGCCGCATTACGGGCCCTGCGCTCATTGCGCTCATCGTGCTGGTCGTGGGTGCTGCCGTGATCTCGCCGCTGGGACCGGCTGCCGCGCCGCAGGCCCCTTACGATGCCGGTGCTGCCGTGCAGGGCTTTCTGACTGGCTATCAGACCATGGACCTGCTCGCGTCACTTGCCTTCGGCATCATCATCGCCGAGACCATCCACGAGCTGGGTGTTACCGATGACAAGCGCGTGGCCTTCGAGATCTCGCGTTCCGGTGTTATCGCCGGCGTGCTCATGGCCATCATCTATTGCGGCTTGGGCCTTGCCGGTATGCAGCTCGGCACCGTGATGCCCGACGCCACTAACGGCGCTGCCATCCTTGCTCGCTCGGCCTCCATGCACTTTGGCCTTGCCGGCACGGTTGTGGTCTTTGCGATTTTCTTCCTCGCCTGCATGAACGTGTGCATCGGCCTCATTAGCTGCTGCGCGCGCTATTTCTGCGAGACGTATGTGGTCGAAGGGGGAGCGGAGGCTTCCGAGGAGGCCATGCGCCGCCCCTTTGCAATTCTCGCGTTTGTGTTCGCAGCGTTTTCGTGCGTGCTCTCCAACGTGGGCCTCGACGTGATCCTTATGTTCTCGGTGCCCATGCTTAACGCCTTGTATCCCGTCGCCATTGTGCTGGTGCTTATGGGCCTGGTGCACGGTTTTTGCGACGCGCATCCGCAGGTATGGGTCTGGGTCGGCGGCGTCGTCGCGGTGCAGAGCGTGATCACCTCGGTCCGCGACGCGTTCTTTGCTGGCGCGTGGCTACCGTTCGATGCGCTGCCGCTGGCGGATATCGGTGCCGCGTGGGCGCCGGTCGCCGTGGTGGCGTTTGTGATAGGCCTGCTCCACAGCCGGTTTGTCGCACATTCGAGGAGCTAGAATATCGCCGCTTGCACAGGCGGGGAGTCTCCCCTATAATTTCCTTCGCTTTGGGACACGCAAGGTTTATGCCTTAGCTGCTCAACACCTTCGGGACGTGGCGCAGTTTGGTAGCGCGCCTGCTTTGGGAGCAGGATGTCGCAGGTTCAAATCCTGTCGTCCCGACCATATCTTGCGGGCGTAGTTCAATGGTAGAACCCCAGCCTTCCAAGCTGATGACGCGGGTTCGATTCCCGTCGCCCGCTCCATAAGAATTGTTTTAACGGCTTTGGTTTCCTTTGGGAATCAGAGCTGTTTTCGTTTACGCGCCGGGCGACGGGAATCGAACCCGTCAGGGTGCGGAGCTGAGAAAATGCGTGAGCATTTTCCAGCGCAGCACGCAAGGGCCGAAGGCCCGCAGCGAAACAAGGATTTGCGAAGCAAATCCTTGGACTTCCCGTCGCCCGCTCCAAGCTATATAATCGCAGGCCAATATGCTAATTTGGCTCGCGTTTATTTTTATACCGTCCGACCTCGCGGGGCAAATGAACCAAGAGCGTTTGTCCCACATCGTAAGAAAGTAGTGATTGCCATGGCACAGAGTAAGGCAGAATACCCCACCCCCGACTGCCTGGCGCCCGCCGCGATCGAGGCTAAGTCCGAGGCCGCCGGCGTTACCAAGGCCAACCTGCCGGTCTCGAAGGCCTTTTTGCTCGCCATGTTCGCCGGAGCGTTTATCGCCTTCGGCGGCCTGTTCTTCACGGTCTTTCTGAGCGATCCCACGCTTGGCTGGGGCGCCCAGCGCTTCGTGGGCGGTCTTGCTTTTTGCCTGGGACTGGTGCTCGTGCTCATTTGCGGCGCGGAGCTGTTTACCGGTAACTCGCTTATGGTATGCGCGCTTAAGAGCAAAAAGATTACGCTCGTCCAGATGTTCAAGGCTTGGGCTGTTGTGTGGATCGGCAACTTTGCCGGCGCCCTGTTCGTTGTCTTTTTGATTTACATGGCAGCTATTTATAAGCTCAACGGCGAGGCCGTTGCCAATACCATGGTGAGCGTCGCCGCCGGTAAGGTTGCGATCGACGCCGTTACCATCTTCTTCCGCGGCATTTTGTGCAACATCTTTGTCTGCCTGGCCGTATGGATCGGCACTGCCGGCAAGACCGTGGTCGACAAGGTCGTGGGCATTTTGCTGCCCATCGCTGCCTTTGTGGCCTGCGGTTTTGAGCACTGCGTCGCCAACATGTACTTTTTGCCCATGGGTATTTTGATGCACTCCTGCGGCTATGGAGCCGATGTCGCTGGCGCCGATGCCCTCAACGCTGCCGGGTTGGCGCTCAACCTTACGGTCGCCACGCTGGGCAATATCGTGGGTGGCGCCCTGATCGTGGCGCTGGGCTACTGGTTTATCTACGCCAACAAAGAGTCCTAAAGGACCCAACCCATAACCGACCAAAAAGGGACAGGTTTATTTTGGCAGGTTTTGAGCGAGGCGCTGCGCCGTCTTGTCACGAGCTGCCATAATGGACCTGTCCCTTTTTGCATGTGCGTTGCCGCATTTTGCTGCTGACGACAAAGGGGACCCGCTTTTTATTGAACATGTCGAAAGGCTTTCCATGAGCGACTGCGAATCCATGCCTGCCGAGGTGCGCGACCGCCTGCGCTCCATTCCCGCCGTTCACGAGCTGCTGGCCGAGTGGCCGGTCATGAAGGCTGCCGGCGATGCGGGCGACATGATTGTGCGCGAGGCGATTGATGCCGAGCTCGATGCCGAGCGCGAGGCGATTCGCTCTGGCGTCCCCGCTAGGAATAAGCGCGAGCTCGCCTTGGCCATCGAGCAGCGGTGCCACCGACTGTCGCTGCCGACCCTGCGCCCTGCCGTCAACGCGTCGGGCGTTGTGATTCACACCAATCTGGGCCGTGCTCCGCTTGCTCCCGCAGCGGTGCAGGCGGTGGCCGATGTCGCCCGCGGCTACAGCACGCTTGAGTATGACGTCGCGACCTGTGCCCGTGGGGGCCGCAAAGAGCATGCCGCGCGTCTGCTGCGCACGCTCACGGGGGCGCAGGACGCCCTGGTTGTCAACAACAACGCCGCGGCGGTGCTGCTGGTGCTTGCCGCGCATGCAAGCGGCAAAGAGGTCATCGTGAGCCGTGGCGAGCTTGTCGAGGTGGGCGGCAGCTTCCGCATTCCCGATATCATGGCGGCTTCGGGTGCCAAGCTTGTCGAGGTGGGCTCCACCAACCGCACGCATCTGGATGATTACCGAAGCGCCATTACGCCCAATACGGCGATGATCTTGAAAGTTCATCCTTCTAACTACCGTATCGAGGGTTTCCACGAGGAGGTTTCCGCGGCGGAGCTTTCTGCGCTGGCGCATGAGCACGGGCTGTTACTGTACGAGGACCAGGGCTCGGGCGCTTTGCTTACAGATGAGGTGCTCGTCGATGCTGGGGAGAAGCCCACGTCCGCCTCGCTTTGCGCCGGCGTTGACGTCGTCTCGTGCTCGGGCGACAAGCTGCTCGGCGCCTCGCAAGCGGGCATTATTCTCGGTAGCGCCCAGGTAATCGCCGCCTGTGCCTCGCATCCGCTTATGCGCGCGCTTCGCCCCGGCAAGCTCACGCTCGCGGCGCTCGAGGCCACTTTGCGCCTGTATGTGACCGGATCCGATACAGCGCATCGGGAGATCCCGGTGCTCAACATGCTTTCCGGCGCGCCGGCTCCGCTCGAGCGTCAGGCCAAGCGCCTGCATGACCGCATGCTGCGCAAGCTTCGCGAGTCTCAGTGTGAGGAGGCGGTGGAGCTGCAGGTTGTCGAGGGCGTGTCTGCTCCGGGCGGCGGTTCGCTGCCGACCGTCGAGCTCCCAACTTTTTGCGTTGCCGTCTGTCCCGTCGATGGGCGTCTATCCGCCGATGGCCTAAAGCGCGCTATGGTACAGGAGCCCGATACGCCGGTTGTGACGCGCGTGCGGCACGACCAGGTGCTTTTTGACGTTCGCACGCTTTTGCGCGACACCGACCTTGACCTGTGTGCGTCTGCGTTGGCGGATGCCGTGCGGGCAGGTTTGCGTCGATGACCGCGCGCGAGCTTGTCGAATGTCCCGTTATCGTCGGAACGGCAGGACACGTCGACCACGGAAAGTCGGCCCTTATCGAGGCGCTGACCGGCAAAAATCCCGACCGTCTGGAGGTCGAACGGCGCCGAGGCATGACCACTGAGCTCGGCTTTGGCGAGCTCGAGCTTCCCAGCGGCAAGCTTGTCGGCTTGGTCGACGTACCCGGGCATGCGCACTATCTGCGCGCCATGGTGCAGGGCGCCACCGGCGTGGACGTTGCGTTGCTGGCGGTTTCGGCCGTTGAGGGCGTGATGCCGCAGACCCGCGAGCACGTTCGGGTTCTGGAGCTGTTGGGTGTGACGCGCATGGTCGTCGCACTCACGATGCGCGATTTGGCCGACCACGAGATTGCCGCGCTGGCGGAGCTCGATGTCGAGGCGTTTCTGG
This sequence comes from Collinsella sp. AM29-10AC, assembly GCF_003469085.1. Taxonomy (NCBI): domain Bacteria; kingdom Bacillati; phylum Actinomycetota; class Coriobacteriia; order Coriobacteriales; family Coriobacteriaceae; genus Collinsella; species Collinsella sp. AM29-10AC. Next base: position 39,513 of record NZ_QSKB01000018.1, on the reverse strand, counting down.
ACGGGACCGTGTTTGCGGGTGCCTCTATAGTGCCGGTGTCCTCCAAGACGGGCGAGGGCCTGGACGAGCTGCTTACGACGCTCGATAACACGGTTTGTTCGTGCTGGTCGGAGCATCTGGAGGCGACCGCTGGCTCGGGCGCCGCGCCCCGTCTTCCCATCGACCGTTGCTTTAGCATCCGCGGCACCGGAACCGTCGTGACGGGTACGCTGCACGACGGTCCCGTTTCGGTTAGCGATGAGCTCGTTGCGCTGCCGTCGCAAACGCGCTGTCGCGTGCGCGGGGTGCAGGTTCACGGGGATACCCAGTGCGCGGTTCCCGGCCAGCGCGTCGCCCTGAACCTGGTGGGCGATGGCGTGGCGGGCCTCAAGCGCGGCGAGATGCTCGGCGTCGAGGGTCGCGTGGGCCAGACGCTGCGCTTTTTGATGCAACTGACATATGTGGGGCGCGATGGCGTGCGAGCCGGCGTTCTTGCTTCGGGTACACGCGTGCACGTTATGGCGGGCACGGCTGAGGTGCTCGGCCGCATTATGCTTTTAGACGACGAGCCGCCTATTGCGGTCGGCGAGACGCGTGTGGTGCAGGTGCGCCTGGAACGGCCGCTGCCGTTGCGCGCCGGCGATCATGCCGTCATTCTGTCGTATTCGCCGATTTCGCTGCTTGGCGGCGGACGCGTCCTGCTATCGCGCTGTCGCCGCGCGCGGGTCCTGTCGGCGGGGGAGCGCGCGTTGTATGCGGCGCTTGAGTCCGGAGATGTCGCGGACGGCGTACACGCGTGGCTGGCGCTGCAAACGCTGCCTGTTGCTGCTGCCGGTGTTGCCGCAGCGCTCGATCTTGTTACCGGCGAGGTCGAGATCGTTTTGCGTGGGCTTGTGGACCAGGCTGCCGTGTGCGAGCTTGCTGCGGGCGGTGCGGTGCTCTACGCAGATGCCTCGGCTCTCGATGCTGCAATGGATGTGCTGGCTGCGGCCTTGTCCTCCATGCACGCGGCGGCTCCCAAGGAGATCGGCTTTACGTCCGGTGCGGTCGCGCACGCGGCTTGGCCGGGCGCCGGTAACGATGTCGCGATGGCACTTATTGCCGAGGGCTGTGCACGTGGCGTGTGCGCCGTCGACGGTGCCGAGGTGTTCGACCCGCATTCCGCCGCCGCGGCGATACGCGTGGTGCGCGAGGCTGGCCAGCGTATCGTGGCCCTGCTGGATGAGGCCGGTCTTAATGCGCCGACGCTTCCCGAGGTGAGCGAACAGTTGCAGCTCGATCGCGACACCATGACGCGTGCACTGCGCGAGCTTTCGCTCAACCACTCGATCGTTAAGGTCGAGCGCGACGTTGCCTTGTCCGCCGCTGCCGAGGCCCATGCGCGTGAGGTTGTTGCGACGGCTATCGAGGCTGCTGGCGGCGCCGCCACCACGAGTGTGCTGCGCGAAGCCCTGGGCGTGTCGCGCAAACGAACCATTAGCATCTTGGAGCACCTGGATGCCGTGCGCTTTACAGTACTCGACAAGGAGTCCGGCGGTCTGAGATCGCTGCGTTAGCGGTTTCCGCATCGCTCTTTTCGGTTGTGGTCTGTTGGGTTTGGTAAAATACCGCCACGTTTGGGAACGGATGGGCTCCGGTGGGCCCCGCGGTCCTCAAAACCGTTGTGAGGCGTGCAAAACGTCTTGGATGTGTTCGATTCACATACGTTCCCGCCAACGCATCCTGCCAACCACCACAAAGGTGCCTGTCCTCTTTGTGGTGGTATGGACCATGTGGACGAAACAGCTTCGAAACACGCGATTTGTACGTCGGGTGCTCAAAAACGCTTCTACCTGCATCGTAATCAAAACGAAACATCTGCTCGTCGGCTTATGCGAAACTTTGCTGCAACAGTGCGATATTATCCATACTCGATAAAGCTCGCGGCGCATGGGGCGCCGCGAACGACACCTTTCTTTTCCATCAATTGGAGGAAGCATGAGCTACACGCAGAAAGTTCTCGACGAGCTCAAGGCCCGCTATCCCGAGCAGCCTGAGTTCATCCAGGCCGCGACCGAGATCCTCGGCACCATCCAGCCGGCGCTCGACGCCCACCCCGAGTACGAGGAGGCCGCCCTACTGGAGCGCCTTGTCGAGCCCGAGCGCATCGTCATGTTCCGTGTTCCCTGGGTCGACGACCAGGGCAAGGTCCAGGTCAACCGCGGTTACCGCGTCGAGTTCAACTCTGCCATTGGACCCTACAAGGGCGGCCTGCGCTTTAACCCGACGGTCACCCTGGGCATGCTCAAGTTCCTGGGCCTGGAGCAGATCCTCAAGAACAGCCTGACCACCCTTCCCATGGGCGGCGGCAAGGGCGGTTCCGACTTTGACCCCAAGGGCAAGTCCAACAACGAGATCATGCACTTCTGCCAGTCCTTCATGACCGAGCTCTATCGTCACATCGGCCCCAACACCGACGTTCCCGCCGGCGACCTGGGCGTTGGCGGCCGCGAGGTTGCCTACCTGTTCGGTCAGTACAAGCGCCTGACCAACGAGTGGACCGGCGTCCTTACCGGCAAGGGCCTCTCCTTTGGCGGCTCGCTCGCCCGTACTGAGGCCACCGGCTACGGCCTGGTCTACTTTGTGGACGAGTACCTCAAGAGCCGCGGCGACTCCTTCGAGGGCAAGAACGTCGTCGTTCACGGTTCGGGCAACGTCGCCATCTACGCCGTCCAGAAGGTTTCCCAGCTCGGCGGCAAGGTGCTTGCCTGCTCCGATACCCACGGCTGGGTCGAGGATCCCGACGGCATCGACTACTCCGTGCTCGAGCACGTCTACAACAAGAAGCGCTCTGGCCACGACAAGGGCGTCACGCTCGCCATGTACGTTGATGAGAAGCCCAACGCCGTGTGGCACGAGGGCGACGGCCGCGGCATGTGGCAGCTGCCCTGCGATATCGCGCTGCCCTGCGCTCGCGAGAACACGCTGCTGCTCGAGGACGCCCAGGCGCTCGTCGCCAACGGCTGCAAAGTGGTCGGCGAGGGCGCGAACATGCCCACGACCATCGAGGCCACGACCTACTTCCAGGAGAACGGCGTCGCCTTTATGCCCGGTAAGGCTGCCAACGCCGGCGGCGTGCTCGTGTCCGGCCTGGAGATGAGCCAGAACGCCGAGCACCTGTCCTGGACCTTCGAGGAGGTCGACGGCAAGCTCGAGCAGCTCATGCGCGGCATGTTCCACAACGTGGACGATACCGCCAAGGAGTATGGCCAGGAGGGCAACTTTGTCATGGGCGCCAACATCGCCGGCTTCTTGAAGGTTGCCGACGCTATGCTTGCCCAGGGCGTCTGCTAATCCTTTGCTCGACATAACTCCGCACAGCACCAGCTGATGCGCTTAAGGCTCCCGGCAATTCCTGCCGGGAGCCTTTTTCTATGGTGGTGAGGGTCGTGCGCCCTCGTTTGGTACACTTAGAGGTACTGGACAAGTAAAGAGATGGGGGAGAACGTGCTCAAGTTCGGTACCTACGTCCGTGTTGGAAACGCGGCCGAAGCCTATGAGCTCTTGCAGAAAAACCGCAACAACAAGATTGTGGGCGGTGGCATTTGGATGCGTCTGGGTTCGCGTCGCGTGGCGACGGCGATTGACCTTTCGGCCTGCGGACTCGATCAGATCGAGGAGACCGAGACCGAGTTTCGCATCGGTGCCATGTGCACCCTGCGCCAGCTCGAGCGTCATGCCGGGCTCAACGCGCTTGTCAACAATGTCTTTGAGTTCGCCGTCCACGACATCGTGGGCGTGCAGCTGCGCAATACCGCCACGGTGGGCGGCAGCATCTACGGCCGCTTTGGCTTCTCGGACGTTCTCTCGGCGTTCCTGGCGCTCGATTCGTATGTTGAGCTGACGGGCGCCGGCCGCGTGCCGCTCGCGGAGTTCGTGCGGATGGGCTACGTGCGCGACGTGATCGAGCACATCGTGGTCGTTAAACACGAGTACCGTGCGAGCTACGAGGCCGTGCGCAAGGCCGCGACCGACTTCCCCTCGTTGAACGTCACCGCCGCCTGGTGGAACAACACTTGGCACGTCACCGTGGGCGCCCGCCCGCTGCGCGCGACCCTGCTGCAGGGCGTGGCGTGCGGCCTTACCAACGAGCGGCCTTCCGAGGACGAGCTTCGCGCCCTTGCTGCATCCGTGCGTGCCCTGAGCTACGGAACCAACCTGTGGGGCTCGGCCGACTACCGCCGTCGCATCTCTGCCCCGCTCGCCGTCCAGGCCGTGCGCCGCGCCGCCGGCATCGAGCTTTCGGCCGCGCTTGCCCGCGAGCTCGAGACCGTGCAGGTCCCTAAGTTTGCCACGGACGAGTATTCCTGCCGCCGCGTGCCCGGCGTCGATTCTAGCGAGGTGCGCTAATGGCTGCCAAATTCATCGATCTTTCCTTTACGCTCAACGGCCGCAAGGTCAAGGTTCAGATTGCCCCCGATACCATGCTCTTTTCGCTTTTGCGTGAGCAGGGTTGCGCGTCGGTGCGCTGCGCCTGCGAGACCACCAACTGCGGCCTGTGCACGGTGTGGCTCGACGGCTACCCGGTGCTGAGCTGCTCGGTTCCCGCCGCGCGCGTCGAGGGCCATACCATCACCACGCTCGAGGGTCTCAAGGCTGAGTCCGAGGCGCTTGCCCGCGCCATGGCTGCCGAAGGTGCCGAGCAGTGCGGTTTTTGCGCTCCCGGCCTCATCATGAACGTGCTGGCGCTTGCCCGCGCCGCCAAGGAGGACCCGAGCCTCGTCGCCACGCGCGAGGAGCTGTCGCGCCAGCTCGCCGGCAACCTCTGCCGTTGCAGCGGCTACGAGAGCCAGCTGCGCGCCATTGTCCGCTTCCTCAACGAGTCCGGCGTGCAGGTGGGCTTTGAGATGCCCGAGCTGCCGGTCAACGACACCAGCTGCGACGGTGTCTCGTACAAGCAGATCACCCATAAGCAGCCCAAGAAGGACTCGAAGGCGCTGCTCGAGGGCCGTCCCGTCTACACGGGCGATATGGTGCCCGCCGGCGCCCTGATCGTCAAACTCAAGCGCAGCCCCTATGCCCGCGCCAAGATCCGCTCCATCGATACGTCGCGCGCCCTGAAGGTGCCCGGCGTCGTGGGCGTTTACACTTACGAGGACGTGCCCAAGCGCCGCTTTACCATCGCCGGTCAGAGCTATCCGCAGCCGAGTCCCTACGACCGTCTGATCCTCGAGAACCTCGTGCGCTACCAAAACGAGGAGGTGGCGATCGTTGCCGCCGAAACCGAGGAGGCCGCCGATAAGGCACTCAAGCTCATCAAGGTCGACTACGAGGTGCTCGAGCCGCTGCTCGACTTTACCAAGGCACTCGATAACGACATCGTGGTCCACCCCGAGGGCGACGTGACCTTTATGTTCCCGCAGGGCGGCGATGTCCCGCGCAACCTGGTGTGCAGCGGTACCAGCGATTTTGGCGACCTTGACGAGGCCTTCGCCCAGAGCGATATCGTCTTTGAGCGCACCTACACCAGCCAGGCCACGCAGACCGCGCCCATGGAGACCTTCCGCGCCTTCGCGACGACCGACGCGTTTGGGCGCATCTCGGTGACCACCTCTACGCAGGTGCCCTTCCACGTGCGCCGCATGGTCGCTCAGTCGCTCGATATTCCGCAGTCGCAGGTGCAGGTCATTAAGCCGCGCATCGGCGGTGGCTTTGGCTCCAAGCAGACGGGCTGCTGCGAGATCTTCGTTGCGTTTGTGACGCAGCAGACCGGCCGTCCGAGCTACTGCTGCTACACCCGTGAGGAGACCATCACAGCGGGCAACTCGCGCCACCAGATGCAGATGACCGTCAAGTTGGGCGCCATGAACGACGGCACCATCACGGCCATCGATCTGCACACGCTGTCCAACGCCGGTGCGTATGGCGAGCACGCCACCACGACGATCGGCCTCTCGGGCCACAAGAGCCTGCCTATCTACAACCATGTGAAGGCGAGCCGCTTTAGCTGGGACGCCGTCTACACCAACACCAACCGCGGCGGCGCGTATCGCGGCTACGGTGCCACCCAGGGCCAGTTTGCCGTGGAGAGCGCCGTCAACGAGCTCGCCGACATGCTGCACATGGACCCCGCCGACCTGCGCCTTAAGAACATCGTGCGCGAGGGCGAGATCATGCCGCAGTACTACAACGAGAAGCTCAACGCCTGCGCGCTCGACCGCTGCCTGCTGCGCGCGATGGACATGATCGGCTGGCGCGACAAGCCGCTGGCCATTGACCTGGGCGATCGCGTGCGTGCTCTGGGCTGTGCGCTCACCATGCAGGGCTCGGGCATCTCCAACGTTGACATCGCCGGCATCGACATGCGCCTGGAAGAGGACGGCTTCATTACGCTTTCGACCGGCGCCACCGATAACGGCATGGGTGTCGACACGATCCTGGCGCAGATTGCCGCCGAGGAGCTGGGCGTGGAGAGCTCGCTGATCGTGGTGCGCGGCGTGGACACCGACGTGTCGCCGTTCGACGCCGGCTCGTACGCGAGCTCTGGTACCTACGTGACGGGCCTTGCCGCCAAGAACGCCGCGACCGAGCTGCGCGAGAAGATTTGCGCCAAGGCCGCTCAGATGTGGGACGTTGACGCCGCCGACGTGGTCTTCGACGGCCAGTACGTGCGTCTGTCCGACGAGCGCGCCGCGCGCGAGCAGAACCGCTACCTCACGCTGCGCGACTTTGCCAACCTGTGCGTCAAGAACATCGCGGGCGGCGACGCGCTGACCTCGCACGCCTCTGCCTGCCTGCCCGTTTCGCCCCCGCCGTTTATGGCCGGCATTGCCGAGGTCGAGGTTGACAAGGCCACCGGCAAGGTGACCGTGGTGGATTACGCCGCTGCCGTCGATTGCGGCACCGTGATCAACGAGGCGCTCGCGCGCGTCCAGGCCGAGGGCGGCATTGCCCAGGGCATCGGTCACGCGCTCTACGAGATCGTCGAGCATGACGACCGCGGTCGCCTGCGCACCGGCAACTTTATGAGCTACAAGCTGCCTACGCGCCTGGATATCGGCAGCATTCGCGTGGCCTTTGAGCCGAGCTACGAGCCGACGGGCCCGTTTGGCGCCAAGTCGATCGGCGAGGTCGTCATCAACACGCCGCTCGCCGCCGTGGCCTCGGCCGTGGCGCACGCCACCGGCCACCAGGTCCGCTCACTGCCCATCACGCCCGAGAAGGCCCTGCTGGGGGAGTAGCGGGTCGGCAAACAAGTCGTAATTGGCGGGGCGGGGCAACTCGACCCGCCTTTTGCACTCGTGGTGAGGTCGTGAGCCTGTAAAACGTGTGCGTGCGCTTGTCGCTCGTATCTGCTATCATTCCTAGTCTGTGCGTTCATGCGGGCGTGGCGGAATTGGTAGACGCGCCAGATTTAGGTTCTGGTGGGATTCCCGTGAAGGTTCGAGTCCTTTCGCCCGCACCAACGCATCTGCGTCGGCCCTGGCCGTCGCGACTCTTTGTTGCATAAAGGTACCAGCACCTCAGATAAGCTGGGCAGTATGAGGAGGAACGTGTTGAACATCACCGCTTCTGACGTCAAGGACGCCAAGCTCACCGCTACGGTCACCATCCCGGCCGCCGACGTCGACGCCGCGATCAAGAAGGCTTACAAGGACACCGCCAAGAAGTACCGCTTCCCGGGCTTCCGCGCCGGTAAGGCTCCCCGTCCGGTTATCGACTCTGCTCTTGGCGCCGAGGCTACCCTCGCTCAGGCCACCAACGACCTGATCGCCGCCAACGAGCCCGCCGTCCTCAACGAGCTGGACATCGTCCCCACCAAGAACGGTGACTACAAGGAGCTTGACCTCGCCAAGGATCACGAGGACTACACCTACACCGTCGAGTTCTCCCTGCGTCCTGCTGCCGAGCTCTCCTCCTTCGACGCTGTCGAGATCGAGATGCCCCCTGCGGAGGTCACCGAGTCCGAGATTAACAACCAGGTCGAGATGCTCCTCAACTACCGTGCTACCTTCGAGGACGTCGAGGGCCGTGCCGTCGAGGCCGAGGACTACGTTACCGTCGACCTCAAGGCCGTCGAGAACGCCGACAACTTCGCTGCCGAGGGCCGCATGCTCATCGCCGGTAGCGACAGCAACCCCAAGGAGTTCAACGAGGCCCTGATCGGCGCTAACGTCGACGACGTCAAGACCGTCACCTGGACCGACGAGGCCGAGGAGGGCGAGGAGGCCGAGACCCACACCGTCGAGGTCACCGTCAAGGGTATCAAGGTCCGCAACACCCCCGAGCTCACCGACGAGCTCGTCAAGTCCGACTTTGGCTTCGACAGCATCGACGCCATGCGCGACGCCATCAAGATTGAGATTGAGCAGGACAAGGCTTCCCGCCTGCCGGCCGAGAAGGAGAACCGTTGCGTCTCCGCTCTCGCCGAGCGTCTGCAGCTCGACGAGATGGACGCCGACTACGAGCAGTCCGTCTTTGAGGAGCTTGGCCAGAACTTCCTGTCCAACCTCGCTGCCCGCGGCATGACGCTCGACACCTGGCTGCCCGCTTCCGGTCTGACCATGGAGCAGTTCATCGGCGACCTGCATAAGCAGGCCGACGACGTTGCCCGTGAGTCCCTGGCTCTGGACGCCCTCGCCCGTGAGCTCAAGATTGAGGTCTCCGAGGACGACATCAACGCCGAGTTCGAGAAGGCCGGCGTCAAGGACGTCGAGGCTTCCAAGGCCGAGTTCATCGCCGATGGCCGCATGCCTGCCGTCCGCGAGTCCATCCGTCGCTCCAAGGTCGTCGACCACCTGGTCGAGAACGCCAAGGTGACCGAGGTCGACGAGACCGCCAAGGACGCCGAGTAATTCTCGCCACCTTGCCCGCGAGCGCATGTATGTGCCCGTGATGGGGTAAAGTTAATAGCCGGTTATCCGGTTGCTTCGTACGGTGCCAGCCAATGCATAGCATGCGGGCACCGTACGTTTATCTAGAACCAATTTGGTCCGCAAGAGAGAAATGGAGATGCGTATGATCGCTAAGTTCGATTCCGCCCTCGTGCCATACGTTATCGAGCAGACGCCGCGCGGCGAGCGCAGCTACGATATCTATTCGCGCCTGCTCAACGATCGCATCATCTTCTTGGGCGAGGAGATCAACTCCGTCAGCGCCAACCTGGTCGTTGCCCAGCTGCTGCATCTTGAGAGCCAGGATGCCGAGAAGGATATCTCGCTCTACATCAATTCGCCCGGTGGCGAGGTTTACTCTGGCCTGGCGATTCTTGACACCATGAACTTCATCAAGCCGCAGGTCTCCACCATCTGCGTCGGTATGGCCGCGTCTATGGCTGCCGTGCTGCTTTCAGCCGGCGCCAAGGGCAAGCGCTTCTGCCTGCCGCACTCCAAGGTCATGATTCACCAGCCCAGCGGCGGTGCCCAGGGTCAGCAGACCGAGATTGAGATCGTTGCCGAGGAGATCAAGAAGACCCGTCGCGAGCTCAACCAGATCCTGTCCGACGCCTCGGGCCAGCCCATCGAGAAGGTCCAGGCCGATACCGAGCGCGACAACTACCTCACGGCTGCCGAGGCCCTCGACTACGGTCTGATCGACCGTATCGTCACCTCGCGCGATCTTGCCGCGAAGGATGCCTAGGATGGCAGGAAACATGCAGGACAACTTTGACGAGAACGGCAATCCCATCCGCTGCTCCTTCTGCGGAAAAGAGCAGGGCCAGGTCCGTCGCCTCGTAAAGGGCCCGACCAACATCTTTATCTGTGACGAGTGCGTCGCCGCCTGTTCCGAGATCCTTGAGGAGTCGCTGGCTTCGGACTTTATGGACGCTGCCCGCAACGGCAAGCTGCCGGGCTTCCTTAACGACCACGGCCAGGCTGCATCCCAGCCCGCCGCGGACCCCGAGACCGAGGGTTTTGAGCTCGAGGACGATCGCCAGGTCATCACGCACGTGCCGACGCCGCACGAGATCTATGACGAGCTTTCGGCCTATGTTATGGGTCAGGAGGACGCCAAGCGCGCCATGTCGGTGGCCGTGTACAACCACTATCGCCGCGTGATTGAGGGCGGCGCTGCGGTGTCTGCCTTTGATGACGACATGGGCTCGCAGTTCGATGACGATATGGACGAGGTAGAGCTCGCCAAGTCCAACATCCTGCTGCTCGGTCCCACCGGTACCGGCAAGACCCTGCTGGCCCAGACGCTCGCGCGCATTCTTGAGGTGCCGTTTGCTATCGCCGATGCCACCGCGCTCACCGAGGCCGGCTATGTGGGCGAGGACGTGGAGAACATCCTACTCAAGCTCATTAATGCTGCCGATGGCGACATTGAGCGCGCACAGGTTGGCATCATCTACGTTGACGAGATCGACAAGATTGCCCGCAAGGCTGAGAACCTCTCCATTACCCGCGATGTTTCGGGCGAGGGTGTTCAGCAGGCGCTGCTTAAGATTCTTGAGGGCACGGTGGCCAGCGTTCCGCCCACCGGCGGCCGCAAGCATCCCCAGCAGGAGCTGCTGCAGATCGACACGACCAACATCCTGTTTATCTGCGGCGGTGCCTTTGTGGGTCTGGATAAGATCATCGCCGATCGCGTGGGCAACAAGGGCGTGGGCTTTAACTCCGAGATCGCCGGCCCCACCTCGGTCGACGAGAACGACCTGCTGCGCCAGGTACTCCCGCAGGACCTCAATGCATTCGGCATGATCCCCGAGTTCGTGGGACGTACGCCCGTCGTTACCCAGACGCAGGCGCTCGACGAGGACGACCTGGTGTCGATCCTGACCGAGCCAAAGAATGCCGTGGTGCGCCAGTACCGTAAGATGTTCCAGCTCGAGGACGTCGATCTTGAGTTTGAGGACGCGGCCCTGCACGAGATCGCCCGCATGGCGCTTGCCCGCAAGACCGGCGCCCGCGGCCTGCGCGCCATCTGCGAAGACGTGCTGCAGCAGACGATGTTCGACCTCCCCAGCGAGGAGGGCGTCGCCAAGGTCATCGTAACCGAAGCTGCCGTAAAGGGCGAAGAACAGCCCCGACGCATCTACGGGTAAACCTGACAAAAACGTGCTTGCAAATAGCCTCCGACCATCCGCGGTCGGAGGCTATTTTATATATACGCAATAACCCCAACTACCTGTGTTATTCTGTGTGTTTGTTTAAGCCTCAGCGAAGTCATATCAGACTGAAGTAATCGATACCTAAGGGGAGGAATGTAGGCCCGATTTTCGTAGATTCCGCACGAGCCGAAGAACACTTAATGTGTTCTTCGTGCGAGCCAGGACTTGACCGAGCGAAAATCGGGCCTACATTCCTCCCCGGCGGGACAGGGAGAGATATATGGAAGAGATGCCCAAGAATTACGATCCGTCGACCAACGAGCCGGCGATCCTACAGAAGTGGCTCGACGGCGGCTACTACAAGCGCCGCGAGGGCGTGGGCGACTGCACCGTCACCATTCCGCCTCCCAACGTGACCGGCAAGCTCCACATGGGTCACGCCACCGACGACTCCATCCAGGACGCCATCATCCGTATGGCCCGCATGCGCGGCAAGTCCACGCGCTGGGTGCTGGGCACCGACCACGCCGGTATTGCCACGCAGACCAAGGTCGACAAGAAGCTCAAGAGCGAGGGCATCAGCCGCCTGGAGATTGGCCGCGACAAGTTTGTCGACGCCTGCTGGGACTGGACCCACGAGTACGGCGGCATCATCGTCGAGCAGATCAAGCGCATGGGCTGCTCCGTCGACTTTGATAACGAGCGCTTTACCATGGACGAGGACTACGCCCAGGCCGTGCGCAAGGTGTTCTGCGACTGGTACCACGACGGCCTGATCTACCGCGGCAAGCGCATCGTCAACTGGTGTCCCAACTGCACCACCGCTATCTCGGACGACGAGGCCGAGTACAAGGACGAGAAGGGCCATCTGTGGCACCTGCGCTACCCGCTGACCGAGCCGGTCGACGGCCAGGACTACATCGTCGTCGCCACCACGCGTCCCGAGACCATGCTCGGCGACACGGGCGTTGCCGTCTCCCCGAAGGACCCCGAGAAGGCCGCCTTTGTGGGCAAGACCGTCAAGCTCCCCATCGTCGACCGCGAGATCCCCATCTTTGAGGATTGGCACGTCGACGCCAACTTTGGCTCCGGCTTTGTCAAGGTCACCCCGGCCCACGACCCCAACGACTACGCCATGGGTCAGGCCCACGACCTGCCGCAGATCAACATCTTCGACGAGCACGCGGTGGTCGTCGAGGGCTACGGCGAGTTCACCGGCATGAACCGCGACGAGTGCCGCGAAGCCGTCATCAAGTGGTTCGAAGAGCACGACCTGCTCGATCATGTCGAGGAACTCGACCACTCCGTCATGCACTGCTACCGTTGCGACTCCGCTCTGGAGCCGTGGCTGTCCGAGCAGTGGTTTGTGGCCGTCGACAAGCTCAAGGGGCCGGCACTCGACGCCGTCAACTCCGGCAAGGTCACCTTCCACCCCGCGCGCTGGACGCAGACCTACACCACCTGGATGGAGAACCTCAAGGACTGGTGCATCAGCCGCCAGCTGTGGTGGGGCCACCGCATCCCCGTGTTCTACTGCGAGGACTGCGGCTGGGAGGACGCCCTCACCGAGGACACCGACGTGTGCCCCAAGTGCGGCGGCCATCACGTCCATCAGGACGAGAACGTGCTGGACACCTGGTTCAGCTCGCAGCTGTGGACCTTCGCCACGCAGGGCTGGCCGCAAAAGCCGGAGCTGCTCGAGGGCCATCACCCCACGACGGCGCTCGTCACCGCACGCGACATCATCGCGCTGTGGGTCGCCCGCATGGTCATGAGCTCGCTGTACTTCCTGGACGAGGTGCCGTTTAAGGACGTCGTCATCTACCCGACGATCCTTGCCAAGGACGGCAGCCGCATGTCCAAGTCCAAGGGTAACGGCGTTGACCCCATGGACCTCATCGGCATGTACGGCGCCGACGCGATGCGCTATAACCTGCTGACGCTCTGCACCAACAACCAGGACGTCAAGTTTGACGCGAACATCGATAAGAAGACCAAGAAGCTTATCGACAGCCCGCGTACCGACCAGGCCAAGTCGTTTGTGACCAAGATCTGGAACGCCAGCCGCTTCCTGCTCATGAACATGGAGGGCTACACGCCCGGCGAGCCCGTCGTGGAGACGCCGGCCGACGCTTGGATGTTCAGCCGCCTGGCCAAGGCCGTGAAGATGGTCACCGAGGGTATCGAGCAGTACACCTTTGGCGACATGGCCCGCGGCGTGCAGCAGTTCTTCTGGAACGAGGTCTGCGACTGGTACGTCGAGGTCACCAAGGCCCGCCTGAAGGGCGAGGGCCGTCTGCAGGCTCAGCGCAACCTGATCTTTGTGCTCGACACCTCCATTCGCCTGATGCATCCGCTCATGCCGTTTGTCACCGAGGAGATCTGGGACAACATGCCGGCGAGCGTGCTCGACCTGGACGCCGAGGGCAACGTGGACCGCGCCGAGGCGCTTATGATCGCCAAGTGGCCCGAGCCCGTCGACTACGCCAAGTACGTCGACGAGGATGCTGAGCGCGCGTTTGAGCTGTGCCGCACTGTCGTTTCCGCTGCTCGCGCCACGCGTTCGCGCTACCGCTTGAGCCCCAAGGCCGAGCTCGACGTGGTCGTGCGCGCCGGTGCCGAGGACATCGAGAAGCTCGAGAGCCTGCGCTCCACGATTGAGCCGCTGGCGAACACCGCCTCGCTGGTCATGGGCACTGACGTTGAGAAGCCGGCCGCGAGCATTGCCGTGGTCGACAGCGGCGTCGAGGTCTTTGTGGTGCTCGAGGGCAAGGTTGACCTTTCGGCCGAGAAGGCGCGCCTGGAGAAGGAGATTGCCGCGGCCCAGAAGGAGCTCGCCGGCTGCGAGAAGACGCTGGCCAACGAGGGCTTTGTGGCTAAGGCCGCGCCCGCGGTGGTCCAGAAGAAGAGGGACCGTGCAGCTGAGCTCAAGGAGATCCTTGCGGCGCTGACTGCTCAGGTTGCTGACTTCTCGTAAGCGGTACTGGGGGACGCGGTTTGGGGCTTTGCTCGCTACTGCGGACACCTATTCCGCCGTTCTAACGAACGGCGGCTGACTCGACGCTGCAAACGCCTCTGATGGCCAATCTGCCGTTCAACTTCGGGCGCATGGGCATAAGCCCTATGCGCCCTTGTTTCACGGCACCTTGGCTCATCAGAGGCGTTTTCGCTGACTATCCTCAACCTATACTGTTTTATTTATCTATGAATGGCGGTTCTAAAAATGCCTAAGCGTTCTGGCTTGTATACCGTTCCTTTTGAGTTTGATTTGCTTTCGTTTAATGAGGCTGTGGGGCTTGCTGCCGACACGGGGCGGATTTCTGGGGATGCTGGTCCTTTGCTTGAGACGGTTGTCGATATGCTCGATGAGTTGGGACGTCCGGACGAGCATTTCGATTGCATTCAGGTTGCCGGTACCAATGGCAAGACTTCGACCACGCGTTTTTCGGCTGCCATCCTTCGTGGTGAGGGGTTAAAGACCGCGCTGTATACGTCGCCACAGCTTGTGCGCTATCCCGAGCGCATGGAGGTCGATGGGCGCGTTGTGAGCGACGAGGCCTTTGCCCGTGGCGTTTCTGCCGCCGTCGAGGCGGGGCATCGCGTGAATGCCCGTCGTGTGGCGGCGGGGGAGCGCGCCTATACCATCACGCCGTTTGACCTGCTGACGGCTGCCGCACTGGTGGTGTTTGCCGAGGCCGCGGTAGATGTTGCTGTGCTCGAGGTTGGCATGGGCGGCCGTTGGGACGCCACGAGTGCGACCGATCCCGTCGCCGTTGCCATTACGGGCATCGGGCTCGACCACACGCGCATCCTGGGTGACACGCTCGAGGCCATTGCGGGGGAGAAGGCTGCGGTCATTAAGCCCGGACGCCTGGTTGTTTTAGGCGAGGGCACGCACGAGTCGAGCGTTCAGCGCGTGATGGATGCCCGTTGCCGCGAGTGCGGCGTCGTGCCGCTCGTGGTGAGCCACGCCACGACCAAGGTGCCGGCGCATGTGGGCGATACGGTTGAGTTTAGCTGCACCACGCCGCGCGCGATTTATACGTCGAGCATGGTCAAGCCGGCCTATCAGCCGCAGAATGCCGCGTGCGCGATTATGCTGTGTGAGGGCTATCTTGGCCGCGAGCTCGACCATGAAAAGCTCGACGCTTCGCTTATGGGCTGCCCCACGCCGGGTCGCTTTGATGTGCTGGGAACCGATCCGCTCAAGCTGATTGATGCCTGCCATAACCCTCAGAGCTGCGAGAACTTTGTGAGCGCACTGGATGAGATCGACCCGTGTGTAGAGAATCGCCCCACGCTGCTGTGTGCCGCGCTGGCCGACAAGGACGTGGCGGGTATCGTTGACGTGCTGATCCCGGCCTTCCCGCGTGTAGTCGTAACGCAGACCGATTCTGATCGCGCCCTGCCGGCAGAGGAGCTCGCTGCCCTGGTGGATGCCGACAAGCTCGCGGGCGTATACCCCAGTGTATCCGAGGCCCTTGCAGCTTTCGAGGCCGCAGGCGAGCCCTTCGTAGCCGCCGGCACAATCACTCTAGCCGGCGAAGTAGCGGGGCTGCTGCGCTAGCCCCATTTGCCGGGTAGCCAATTTGGGACGGGGCCCCGAATTGACATGCTTGCCACGAAATGGGCCTATCTACTACGTTTGACCGGATACCCCCGACCACGCCGAGACTTGTGAAATTAAAACCGCAGGTAGAAGGCTTGCAGATTTTCAAAAAAGACCCGCATGGTCGACCCATGCGGGTTAAACGTAGTAGATGGCCCGCTTTCGTGGCGCAGCTCTAGGCTTTCAAATTGATCGACTTGGCCCCTTGGCAGTTGCGGTGAAATAGTTCCTGGATTTTGCCTACGTGGGCCCATCTGGGAACTATTCCACCGCAACTTATTGAGGGGCTATTGGGAAGGGGCTAGTCTAGGCGGACTGGATCGTGGGGGTAGGCGTTGAGAATCTCGACGCCGGATTCGGTAACCAAGGCAAGGTCTTCGATGCGGACGCCGGTGCGGCCGGGGAGGTAGATGCCCGGCTCGATAGAGAACGTCATGCCCGGCTCTACGACCTGCTCGTTGACAAGGGAAACGTCGCCCGGCTCGTGGTCCTGCAGGCCGATCGAGTGGCCCAGGCGGTGCGTAAAGTACTTGCCGTAGCCCGCATCCTCAATCACGTCGCGTGCGGCACGGTCCAGGTCGCACATACGCACGCCCGGCGCGATGAGCGCCTCGGCGGCCTCGTTGGCGCGGCGCACGATGTCGTAGATGCGCGCGGTCTCCTCGTCCGGCTCGCCCCAAAAGAACGTGCGCGTCATGTCCGAGCAGTAGTTGCGGCGACGTCCACCAATGTCGAACAGCACCACGTCGCCGCGCTTGAGTACGGTGTCGTCGGGCTCGTGGTGCGGGTCGCCGGCGTTGGCGCCAAAGCTCACGATGGGCGGAAAGCTAAAGCCCTCGCAGCCGTGATTGCGGTACAGGCCGAGCATCTGGTCGGCGATTTCGCGCTCCGTCACGCCTTCGTGGACGAGTTTGATGGCATCGGCCATCACGGCGTCGTTGGCGGCGGAGGACACGCGCATGAGCTCCTGCTCGGTGGCATCCTTGTGGGTGCGTGCTGCGGTGACGGCAAAGTCGCCCAGGAAGAACTCGCTTGCGGCGTAACGATCCATAAGGGGCAGCAAAAAGCCGGAGCACATTACGGTATCGATGCCGAGGGGCTTGGATGGATTGACCTCGCGAGCGATGGCGTCGGTCACGACGTCGGTGTCGTTGTGGTAGGCCACGCGGGCATTGTCGTACTCGGGCAGCTGATGCAGGGCGTTGACTAAGATCACCGGCTCGGCATCGCGCGCGAGCAGCACGCCGCAAAAACGCTCGAACATATCGGCATAAAAGCCGGTCAGGTAATAGATCGACCACGGGTCGTTTACGAGCAGCTGCGCGCCGGGGTGCTGAGCCTCGAGCGCATCGAGCACGCGCGCCACACGCTGGTCATCGACATGTGCCATGAAACATCCTTTCGCTAGGGTGTCACCATGGTATCCCCAACGCCAGGGTAGTCAATTTGGGACGGGGCTATTTTAGCTGTGTCAAACATGCGGAATGATAGGTAAAAGTAGTCATAAGAGGGTCGTCCCGAATTAGCTGCTTTCAAAACTATGGCGGATTACGGGGCTGGACCTGTATTACTTGACCATGGGAAAAATTGCGAAATTAAAACCGCAGGTAGACGGCTTATCAAAAATCGTAAAATGCCGGTATGGATGGGAGTCTCCGAATCAGCCCCGTAATCCGGCATAGTTTTGAAATGGCACTAAAGTAGGCACAGGCTAAATACCGATTCCAATGATAGTTGCGGTGGAATAGTTCCTGGATACCGGGGTTTTGGCGGAAATCAGGAACTATTTCACCGCAATTGAGGAGGGACGGGGTGGATGGCGGGGTAGCTAAAAGAGCCCCGTCCTAAATGAGCGGCTTAGGCGGGGTCGATGTCCATGCTGGCGATGAGGTCGGTACCGGTATCTAGGAGGTTGGGGAGGACTACATCGCTCATGCGGATGGGGGCTTTGACCTTTAGGCCCCGGATGAGGTCCATCGCCTGGGCATGGAGTGCCAGCGGGATGGCTTCGGCCGTGCGCACGGGCAGCAGCGCCTCGTCGCCGCCGGATACGGCCACGGTCGTGGTAAGCACGCGCATGGGGCAGGTGAGCTCCTGATGTGCAAACTTATCACCGCGCGGGCAGCTGTTGCCGGTTACGGAGCGCACCTCTGCCACGGCGCCGTCTGCGCTGCGCTCGACCTCCACGGTCAGGAGGCACTCGGATGGGCAGGTGGTGCAGTTGAACTGCAGCGTTTCAATCGCGTTTGTGCTCATGACTCTACGCCTCCTCAGCGGGGTCGACGGACAGGACAATCTCGCTAACACCCAAGTCGAGCGCATGCTGAATCACCTTTGCCGGCAGCGGGAAGCTTTCCATGACGCTCGGTTTAAACGGGCGGACTTTGCCCGCAAACACTTCTTCTCCGTTGGCCAAGATGCGTACTCGAGCGGTATCGACCGGCCGGCGCACGCGGAAGTTGAGCTTGGTGAGCGCCACGGCCGTAATGCGTCCCGGCAGCGCGTATCCCGCAATGCCGGCAGGGGAGACGGCGAGCTCGCAGTCCGGAACGACGCCCGCGGCGGTCCCCAGCGCGTACGCCGCTGCAGCTGCGCCAGCCCTCTCGGACTCGGTCGTCACATTGTCTGCCAGGTCGTGCACGTGCAGCACGTTGCCGCAGGCAAAGATGCCCGGTACGCCCGTCTGCAGGCTCTGGTTCACCACGGCGCCGCGCGTACGTGGGTCCAGCTCCACGCCCGCGGCAACCGAAAGCTCGTTTTCGGGAATCAGGCCCACCGAAAGCAGTAGCGTGTCGCACGGAACAACACGCTCAGTCCCCGGAATGGGTGCCAGGTGCTCGTCGACCCGACTCACCTCGACGGCTTCTACGCGGTCGTGTCCGATCACGCGCGTGACGGTGGTGGACAGGTGCAGCGGAATGCCAAAGTCGTCCAGGCAGTTCTTAACATTGCGGCGCAGCCCGTTGGCGTACGGCATGAGCTCGTACACACCCTCGACCGAAATCCCCTCGAGCGTGCAGCGGCGCGCCATGATGAGCCCAATGTCGCCCGAGCCCAAAATGACGGCGCGCGAGCCGGGTTTGAGGTTCTCGATATTGATGTATCGCTGCGCCAGACCAGCCGTAAACACGCCGGCAGGTCGGCTGCCGGGAATCTTGATCTCGCTGCGGGTGCGCTCGCGGCAACCCATGGCAAGGACGACCGCACGCCCGATGAGCTGCAGCATACCGGTGGGGCTCATGAGCGTGACGGTGTGGACCGCGGCGTCTTCAGCGGACTCGCCCGAATCAACCCCTATCACCATGCTGTCCAAGAACAGCGCAATGTTGGTCGCGCGCACCTGGTCGATAAAGCGCTGCGCGTACTCGGGACCGGTGAGTTCCTGCTTATAGTGCGACAGTCCAAAGCCCGGGTGAATGCACTGTCGCAGGATGCCACCCAGATGCTGCTCGCGCTCCACGATGGCCACGCGCGCGTCGGCCTTGTGCGCGGCAAGCGCGGCTGCCATACCGGCGGGGCCGCCTCCGATGACGACCACGTCGAAGGCCTGCGTCGACACTGACGCTGCAGTTCCGGTCTCCGCGCGTTCGTCGCGCATATCAAACGTCGCCATCCTAGCGCACCCCCTTCAAAGGTCCCTCAACGAGCCATGAGCCAGCGTCCTCCAACAGCACCTCGCTGGGGTCGCAGCCCAGCTCGCGCGCTAGGATCGCCACTACGCGGCTCTGGCAAAAGCCACTCTGGCACCGACCCATGCCCGCACGGCAGCGCCGCTTGACGCCCTCGACCGAAACCGCACCCGGGCGGCATCGAATCGCGGCCACGATTTCGGCCTCGGGCACTGTCTCGCAGCGGCAGACGATCTGCCCCCATGCAGGGTCGGACTCAATGAGCTCCTCCTTGCGTGCAAGCGGCGCTCGGTCGAAGTCGTCCGGCGCGTGTCGAATCGGATCCCAATCGGCCCGTCCGCGCAAAGCAACGCCCGCCTCGCGCATCACTTGCTCCATGCGCTCGGCAATGGCCGGCGCGCTCGCCACGCCTGGCGACTGAATGCCCGCCGCCTGAAACAGCCCTGGCACCACGGCAGACTGACCAATAAAGAAGTCGTTGGTCCCCTGAATGACCGGACGCCCGCCGGCAAACGCGCGTACCACGCGGCGCGTGTCCAGGTCGGGCACCAGCTTGCGCGCGCCGCTCAGCAGCGCGCTGACGTCGCCCGCATAGGTCTGCGTGTCGCCCGGCTCGCGCACGGCAGCGGTCGCGGTGATCACGGTGTTGCCGTGCACGGTGCCCGTGACGATAACGCCCTTGGACACCGGCGTGGGCACGGGGTAGAGCGGCATGAGCGCGCGCGGCTCCTTGTCCAGCACCACAATGTTTCCCTGGCGCCAGACCATCTGGAACTCCTCGGCGCCGGCCATATGCGAGATGTTCGCGGCACCGTTGCCCGCGGCGTTGATTAGGTAGCGGCAGCGCACATCGCCGACAGGCGTCACCAGCGTAAAGCGCGCAGCCCCGTCGGTAGTCTCGCCGTCAGCAACCTCAATTGCTTCCACCGGAGCCGACCGAATAAACGTCACCCCGTTGGCCACGGCGTTCTCCAGCGCGGCAATGGCGACCTCAAAGGGATCGACAAATCCAGTCGAGGGGCACCACAGCGCGCACGTCGCCTTGGCGCTCGCACGCGGTTCCAGCTCGTGGATGCGCTCGGTGCCGATAATCGACAACTCGGGCACGCCGTTGGCCAGGCCATTCTGGCGCAGCTTCTCTAGGTGTGCGCGGTCTTCGTCGTTAAACCCCAGCACCATCGACCCGGTGCGGCGGAACAAAAATCCAAGCTCCTGGGCCCACGTGCCATATAGCTCGCAGCCGCGGGCGTTGACCTGCGCCTTTACGGTGCCCGGCGCCGGATCGTAGCCGGCGTGTACCAGGCCGCCGTTGGCCTTCGTGGCGCCCAGCGCGATGTCGTTGGCCGCCTCGACCACGCAAATGGTCAGGTCATAGCGCGCGAGTTGCCGCGCAATGGCACACCCGGTGATGCCCGCGCCCATAACCGCGATATCAAACGTTTCTGTCACAGTGCCTCCCAGACAAGTTGACAGGCTGTCAATAGGACTATCCTACGGCCTGCAGACCCCCCAGTGCAGCGGCAATGCGGCGAACAGCCCCGCAACACCCGCCAGCGGCAGGCGAGGGGAGACCCGGCACGGATGTTGGCCTCGTCTGCCGACAGCTACGGCAACCGTTCGTCTCGACCTGTAACAGTTAGCTGACGATCTGGGTTCTAGATGTTACAGATCAAGACAAACCTTCCGGCGGATTTTGAATGTCTCGATCTGTAACAGTAAGAGGGGTTTTGGGGCCTAAGATGTTACAGATCGAGATTGAAGTCGGGGAGGGACCCCTGTGTCTCGATCTGTAACATCTAGACCCGGATTTCGCCTCCACCTGTTACAGATTGAGATGTTTGTGTCCGCGCCAGCCCCGCCCCTAGCCGTGGTCCCATATAAACAAACCCCGTGGTAAACTTGACCGGACTGTTAATATTCCGAAAGGTACCCGTAATGTCCAAGTACATCTCCGAGCTCATGTCGCCGCAGCTTATGGGCGTCGTCTATGCCTTCGTTGGCTTTATCATCGCCCTGTATGTGCTGTCGGTCGTCTATGTGTTCATCGACGCTCGCCGCCGCGGCGCCAGCGCCTACGTGGCATGGGGCATCATCGCCCTCATCCCGTTTGTGGGCCTCATTGCCTACCTGGTCCTGCGCCCGCACTCCTACGCGTCCGACCGCGAGGAGCAGGAGCTGGACATGGCCCTGCGCGAGCGCCAGCTTGCCCAGTACGGCACCTGCCCGCAGTGCGGCGCGCCCATCGAGAAGGACTTCGTCGTCTGCCCGGTGTGCGACACCCAGGTCCGCAACGTATGCCCCAGCTGCCATCGTCCGCTCGACGCGCACTGGAAGGTCTGCCCCTACTGCCGAACTCGCATCCAGTAACGCATCCATCGCCGGGCCGGCCGTAAGCCACGGGCACGCCGCAAACACGCGCACCCCGCCCCCACGCGATGAAGCATGCGTAGAAAATCGCCCGCCGTGCCATTAAGGTGCGGCGGGCGCTTGTATACCAAGGCAACCTGCCTATAATGATGCAAGTCAAAAACGCCGAGCGCATCGCACGCACTTGCATCAGGCATCCGAGAGGAGAAAACATACCCATGAAGGCACTCTACAATGACGGTTCGGTGGCCGAGCTCCCGCAGGACGAGGTCACGCACGTCATCCGCCACTCCGCCGCGCACATCATGGCGCAGGCCATCAAGCGCTTGTACCCCCAGGCCGACTTTGCCTACGGCCCCGCGACCGACAACGGCTTCTACTACGACGTCGACCTGCCCGAGGGCGTCAAGATCAGCGAGGACGACTTCCCCGCGATCGAGGCCGAGATGAAAAAGATCGTCAAGGAGAACCTCAAGTTCTCCGTGTACGAGAAGCCCCGCGCCGAGGCCATCGCCCTTATGGAGGAGCGCGGCGAGAAGTATAAGGTCGAGCACATCGGCGACCTGGACGACGACGCCCGCATCACCTTCTACCAGCAGGGCGACTACATCGACATGTGCGTCGGCCCCCACATCTGCTACACCAAGGCGCTGAAGGCCTTTAAGCTCACCGGCGTCTCGGGCGCCTACTGGAAGGGCGACAAGGACAACAAGATGCTCACCCGCATCAACGGCGTCGCCTTTGCCACCAAGGAAGAGCTCGACGAGCACATGCACATGTTGGAGGAGGCCAAGAAGCGCGACCACCGCAAGATCGGCCGCGAGATGGACCTCTTTATGATGCGCGACGAGGCCCCCGGCTTCCCGTTCTTCCTGCCCAACGGCATGATCCTTAAGAACACGCTGCTGGACTACTGGCGCGAGATTCACCACAAGGCCGGCTACGTGGAGATCTCCACGCCGCTCATCATGAACAAGCAGCTGTGGAAGACCTCGGGCCACTGGGACCACTACAAGGACAACATGTACTCCACCGTCATCGACGACGAGGAGTACTGCATTAAGCCCATGAACTGCCCGGGCGGCGTGCTGGTGTACGCCTCCAAGCCGCACTCCTATCGCGAGCTGCCCATCCGCGCCGGCGAGATTGGCCTGGTGCACCGCCACGAGCTGCGTGGCGCCCTGCACGGCCTGTTCCGCGTGCGCTGCTTTAACCAGGACGACGCCCACCTGTTTGTGCGTCCCGACCAGCTGACCGACGAGATCGTGGGCGTGGTTAACCTCATCGACTCCGTGTACCAAAAGTTTGGCTTTAAGTATCACGTTGAGCTTTCCACCCGCCCCGAGGACTCCATGGGTTCTGACGAGGACTGGGCTCGCGCCGAGGAGGGCCTGCGCACCGCTCTGGAGAAGCTGGGCATGGACTACGAGGTCAACGAGGGCGACGGCGCCTTCTACGGCCCCAAGATCGACTTCCATCTGGAGGACTCGCTCGGCCGCACCTGGCAGTGCGGTACCGTCCAGCTCGACTTCCAGATGCCGCTCAACTTTGATCTGGAGTACGTGGACGCCGACGGCACCAAGAAGCGCCCCATCATGCTGCATCGCGTGTGCTTTGGCTCCATCGAGCGCTTCATCGGTATTCTGATTGAGCACTTTGCGGGCAAGTTCCCCACCTGGCTGGCTCCCGTGCAGGTCAAGGCGCTTCCCGTCTCTGAGAAGAGCCGCGACTACGCCCACGAGGTGTGCGCCAAGCTGGAGGAGGCCGGCATTCGCGTGGTCTGCGACGACCGCGACGAGAAGATCGGCTACAAGATCCGCGAGGCCCGCAGCATCGACCGCGTGCCCTACATGCTTATCCTGGGCGAGAAGGAGGTCGAGGCCGGCAACATTTCCGTCCGCGATCGCTCCAACGAGACCGTCCCGATGAGCGTTGACGAGTTCGTTGCGAAGGTGACTGAGGAGATCAAGACTCGCGCCTAGCACAAACCATACAAGAATTAACAAAGGCGATCGTCCTCGCGGGCGGTCGCCTTTTTTGTTATCTATAGAAGAAAAGCCGCTGGTTAGGGCGGCTTTTTTTGTTGTGCAAAAAGGTACAGGTTTTTGTAGAGGCGTATGGAGATGTGTCCGTTCGCGCTGCAATTTGTGTAATCTGGGAAAACGTGAGCAGTTTGCTCGTATAATGAGCAACGTCGAAAGATACAAAAACCTGTACTTTTGCGACTGCGCATAGCTGCGAGCGAGAAGCCTGTTCTAAACGCCCTTGCATTTGCGTGCATCGCAAATCCAAAAGAGGGGGCGAGAACATGGAACAGACGGCACGGCGCCAAGAGAAGCTGCCGGGCGCATTTAACGGCGCCACCACCAACAGCCAGCACGGCCGCGTCCGCTGGTATCTGGTCCACACCCCCAACGGCAAAGAGCGCGAGACCTGCGAAAAGGTGCGCCGTATTATCCCACACGAGCTGATGCAGAACGCTTTTGTGATGCAAAAGGAGTTCTGGTTTAAGCGGGACGGCGCATGGTCGCTCCAAACCAAACCCATGTACAAGGAATACTTCTTCGTCGCCACGCACGATGCCGCTGCGCTCGATAGGGCTTTGGCCCAGTTGAGTTTTGGCTGCCGCATTGCTGGCAGCAGGGAGCGGGCCTATGCGCCCATGCCGGACGATGCACAGGACTGGTACCGCAGCGTGCTCGACGACGACGACGTGGTGCGCAACAGCGTGGCGCGCATAGAAGACGGTGTGCTGCACATAGAACAGGGGCCCTTGGTGGGGCAAGAGGCCCGTGTGCACAAGATCGACCGTCGTAAACGCTGGTGCTTGGTGGACGTAGGCGAAGGCGATTCCAGCTTTAGGGAAGTGCTTCCGCTCGACGTTCCCATCAAAACGTAAGGGAGACGTTGCACCGGCAATTCATTCGTTTTTTGAATTCGTGGATGGGGGGGGGGTTCCTGGGGACAGGGACGTAAGTTTTATTGTGGCTGCTAATAAAGAAGTGACAGAGAGCAATGCGCCCGCGGGGGCAGCGCTGATTGCTCAGGCCATGGACCAGCGTGAATGCACCGGTCGATATAAGGCTGTGCAATCCATCATGGACTGGGACAACTCGCGCCTGGCCTACCGCGCCGTCAAGCGCGCGTTCGACATCGTGTTCAGCGGCTGCGTGCTGGCCGTCATCGCCGTACCCAGCCTTGTGCTTGCCGCGGCCATCCGCCTGGAGAGCGAGGGCAACCCGTTCTACAGCCAGATCCGAGTGGGTCAGACCCGCCCCGATGGCAGCCTGTCCACCTTCCGCATGTGGAAGTTCCGCTCCATGTACAGGGACGCCGACGAACGCCTCGCCGAGCTCAAGGGGCAGAACGAGATCGCCGGCGCGATGTTCAAGATGAAGGAGGACCCCCGCGTCACCAAGATCGGGAAGTTCATCCGCAAGCACTCCATCGACGAGTTCCCGCAGTTCCTCAACGTATTCCTGGGCCAGATGTCCGTCGTGGGCCCGCGCCCGCCGCTGCCGCGCGAGGTGGAGCAGTACACCGAGTATGACCTGCAGCGCCTGGCCGTGAAGCCCGGCATCACCGGATGGTGGCAAGTCACAGACCGCAACGACACCGACTTCGACGGCATGGTCCGCCGTGATTTGGAGTACATCGCCAAGCGCGGCCTAATCACGGACCTGAAGATTGTTCTCCTCACGGTCGTTGAGGTCTTTACCGGTGGAGGTGCTTGCTAAATGACTGAACCGGTTAGGGTGGCTCAGGTTGTTGGCAAGATGGTTGGCGGCGGCGTCGAAGCCGTTGTCATGAACTATTATCGCCATATTGACCGAAGTAAAGTCCAGTTCGATTTTCTTGTCGATTCAGATTCGACGCTCGTGCCACGTGAAGAGATCGAATCGCTTGGTGGTCGAATCTTTGAGATTCCGCCCTACCAGCATGCGATTGAATATCAGCGAGAGCTTCAAAGCCTCTTTACGCAAGAGGGCTGGAAGATAGTGCACAGCCATATCAACGCGCTTTCCGTCTTTCCGCTTCGCGCCGCGAAGAAGGCAGGGGTACCCGTGCGTATCGCCCACAGCCACTCGACGAGCGGCAAAGGCGAGTTTGCAAAAAATGCCCTTAAAGGCTTTTTGAAACTGTTTTCGACAAGGTATCCAACTGATTTGGCGGCCTGTACTGAGTATGCAGGTAAATGGCTGTTCGGCTCATCCCATTTTACTGTCTTTAATAATGCTATCGATTTGAGCAGTTTTTCTTTCAATCGATCGATTAGGGATGAGCAACGTGCTGGGCTTGGAGCGCAGGACGATACGCTGGTATTGGGGAATATCGGTAGGTTCATCCCCCAGAAGAATCAGCTGTTTTTGCTTGATGTTTTCAAGGCGGTTTATGCTCAGAATCCTGATTCCATCCTTGTTATCTGCGGCGATGGAAAGTTGAGACCGCAGGCGGAGGAAAAGGCGCGCTCGCTGGGAATTGCGTCTGCGGTGCGTTTTCTCGGTCAGATTTCCAATGTACAGGACGTCTATCAGGCGCTTGATTTATTCGTTCTCCCTAGTCTGTACGAGGGCCTCGGAATGGTCGCGATTGAGGCCCAGGTCTCCGGTCTCCCGTGCATCTGCTCTGAGAGGGTCCCCAACGAGGTCGCGCTATCCGGTCGGTGCAGCTTCGTTCCGTTGAGTGCGGGCATTGAGGGCTGGTCCAATGCTGTCCTTACCACACGCACGGATGTCGTTAATCGTTCCGATCCCCAAGCATCTCTGGGGCTTGAATCTTATGACATCTTTAGGGCAGCGCCCAAGCTCGAAGAGTACTACCTGAAGTTATTTGAAACGGTGAATTAATGAATATTTGTATTTTAACGTGGCTCCATAATCAAAATTTCGGTACGTTGCTTCAGGCTTATGCCCTACAGCAGTTTTTGAAGGCAGAAGGGCATGACGTTGTCGACGCCGACTATCTTCCCTGCGTTAAAGAAAAGCTACTGAACTGGGCGATCAACCGGAACTCCTTCGATTTATTTGCTGGCAAAGCACGTGAGCTATTCAATCGCAAGAAGGAACATGATGACTTCGGATCCTCGACGGCTGACGTATTCAATCGCTTTTTGAGCCAGAACATCGAGACCACTGATCGGATTGTCGATACAGACGGACTGGTCGATTTACGGGGAAAATACGATGCATACGTCTGCGGATCTGATCAAATCTGGTCCCCTTATCTTTTGAATAGGAATTTCTATCTCTCTTTTCTAAGCGACAGCGATAAGAGAATCGCGTATGCACCCAGCTTCGGTGTCACGAGCACCACGCAGAGGAAGAAAAAGATCATTACTGATCTGATTAAAACGTTCAGCTCTGTGTCTGTTCGTGAAGATGCGGGCGCGGATTTTGTCGAATCCCTCGGTCTCGAGCGCCCTTCACAGGTTGTGGACCCTGTCCTGCTCCTGTCGAAAGAGGACTGGGCCCCGCTCATCAACGGTAAATGTCCTGAGCCCGGGAAAATCGTCTGCTATTTCCTTGGGAATAGGCCGTTTTACAGGAAAGCTGTCGATTCGATTTCAAAAGAGCTCGGCTGCGAGGTCGTGACGCTTGTCGGTTCAGGTAAAAATGCTGTCGACGAGCAGCTCAATCCGCGTTACGGGCTTGGTCCCGATGAATGGCTCGCTTATCTGGCGAGCGCGCGGTTCGTGTTAACCGATTCGCTGCACGGTACGCTGTTTTCTCAAATTTTCCGCAAAGACTATTACTGCTTCAAGAGATTTGAGGAGACCGACAAGCGCTCTCAAAACTCTCGAGTCGAGAGCCTCTCGAGGCTCTCGAATACCGAGGATCGTCTGCTAGATGGCTATGACAGTCACATGAACGCTACGGAAATCGAGGGCTATGAGAAGCGACTGTCCGACGTGGAGTCGCTCATCACGTTTTCGAAAAAATGGCTCTTGGATGCTCTTGAGCAATAGGGGGAAGTTAGCTTGAGCAAGAACATCGACACAGTTTCTCACCGGGCCTGCTTTGGTTGCGGAGCTTGCGCGGCCAAATGCCCTTTTTCCGCTATTACTATGCGTACCTCGCCCGACGGTTTCGAATATCCCGTGGTGGACGCAGCGAGATGCACCTCCTGCGGTCTTTGCCTGCGTACCTGTCCGGCGGAAAACCAAGTCGACGCGGACTCGGAGGCCATTCGCGCCTCTGTCTTGCAGAGCGATGACCCGGACGAGCTCGCGCAAAGTTCGTCCGGCGGCGTCTTCTCCCTTCTTGCGAAACGTATACTATCGGACGGCGGGCGCGTTTACGGCGCCGCCTGGGATGGCGTCGATCACGTCAGGCATATCGGTATATCCGAGCTTGCCGAAATCGCGCTCCTGCAAAAGTCCAAATATGTCCAGAGCGATGCTAGCGAATCGTATCCCGAAGTGCTCAGCGATCTCAAATCCGGCAAGCGAGTCCTCTTCAGCGGTACTCCTTGTCAGGTTTCCGCGCTGCGTCTCTATTTGGGTAAACCGATGGATGGGCTGACAACCGTCAGCGTTGTTTGCCACGGTGTACCAAGCTCTTCCATGTTTCGTTCCTATGTTGACTGGCTCGAGCTTCGGGAGAAGTCCGATGTCACCGCACTGACTTTTAGAGATAAATCGAAATTCGGATGGGGCCATAACATAAAAATCGAGTTATCCGACGGCAGGATTATTAAGAGGCCCGCTGCATTCGATCCCTTTTATGGTTCCTACATCAAAGGCCTGATCAGCAGATCGTCTTGCTACGGCTGTCCTTTCAGAGGGAGCGACAGTCCTGCCGACATCATCCTCGGTGATTCCTGGCGTTCTGAGTCTGTCCAAGACTGCGGACATCCCGAGAAGGGTGTTTCGGCCGTTATCGTGAAGACCGAGCGCGGGGCAAAATTGATCGATGAAATAAGCGATTGCGTCGCCTACTCTAACAACGGCCTTGCTCCGGATGATGTGCTGCTGCATGAAGATCCTAATAAGCGCTCGGATCTTGAGGAGAGGCGCGATGCCGTTATCGAGCATTTCGAGGCTACAGGATTACAAGTCTTTGATTCCGTCCTGGCGCCGAATGCGACCCTTTTCGACCGTCTGAAAATGCTGCTCCCCCCGTCGATGCGCCTGCGTGTAAAGCGGTTTGTCCGATCTATCAAACCTAGGACCGTGCATGAGTAACTTCACCACAGTGATAACGATTTGCGACCGTCCCCATATCGGGGGCGGAGCTTCAAAAATCGCAATCGAAACAGCAGCTGCTCTGGCGAGGATAGGTGTCAACAGCTATTTCTTTTCGGCGTTGGGTGACCCCGATCCCTCCTTAATCGAATCGGGTGTTGTTTGTGTCAATTGCGGGCAGAACGACGTCCTGAACGGGGGCATCTCCGGCGCTGTCCAGGGTATCTGGAACAGGCGCTCGGAAACGGCGCTGGATGATCTACTGAAGCAGCTCGATCCGAAGACGACGGTCGTCCACGTTCACTCTTGGACGCACTCCCTTTCTCCCTCGATATTCACGGCCATAGGGCGACGGGAGTTCAAGTGCCTGATCACAGCCCATGAGTACTTCCTCGTTTGTTCCAACGGTGGACTCTACGATTATGTGAATCATTGCAACTGCGGAATTGCCCCCGGTTCTCCGAAGTGCCTGCTGCACAACTGTGACAAGCGCTCATATATCCAAAAACTGTATCGATCCGTTCGCTTTTCCGTGCAGGGCTATGTTTTGAGAGCGCTGCGCCCGGCCGTCGCCTTCGTTTCAGATTCCAGTCGTCGGTTGATTGAGCCCTATCTAACCTGGGATGCCGAGCGATTCGACTGTTTAAATTACGTCGATGCGGACAAATTCCAGCATGGGTTTGATGCAGATTGCGAGGCTTACCTATTCGTTGGTCGCCTGAGTCCTGAAAAGGGCTGCGATTTATTTTGCGAAGCCGCCAGTAGGGCCGGTGTGGACGCTATCGTCATCGGTGACGGTACCGAACTGAAGAGGCTGTCGGACAGCTATCCGGATATCAAATTCATGGGCGCGCTGTCCCATGATGAAGTGCTTTCCGTTATGGGACGCTCACGTGCGATCGTTATACCTTCGGTTTGTCGAGAGACGTTTGGGCTCGTCGCCTATGAAGCAATGATTGCTGCCGGCCTGCCGTGTATCGTTTCGGATGTCGGCGATGCGGCCTCCTTTGTGAGGTCGAAAGGCCTCGGCGAAATTTTCAGCGCGGGCAGTTCCGAGTCGCTATCTGACGCAATGGTCAATATGCTTGACCCTGATGTTTGTTCTCGTTATAGGAAAGCGGTTGAGAAGGCGGACTTCAGCTGCCTTGAAAAGACCGCATATGTTGAACGTCTTATAAGTATTTACGATCAGCTAATAGCTGAGCATTAATTGGATGAAGGTTTTAATGGTTACGGTTGTGATGTCAGTCTATAACGGCACACGATATCTTACTGAGCAGCTAGACAGCTTGCGACTTCAGACCGTGTCTCCGGACCGAGTACTAATCGCGGATGATTGCTCGACAGACGGGTCGTTCGATCTCATTGTCAAATATATCGAGGAACACGGACTCGATAATTGGACCATCAACAAGAACCGCTCTAATTTCGGCTGGCGCAAGAGCTTTAAGCGGCTTCTCGACCTTGCATCTATAGACGATGGAATCGTCTTTCCGTGCGACCAGGATGATATCTGGGAACCCGATAAAATAGCTGTGATGTCCTCAATCCTCGAGAAGGACCCCTCGATTGAGGTTCTCAGCTGCGCCGTCGAGCCGTTTTATGAGAGCGGCGGTAAAAAAGTAACAGTCTATGGTGCCGTCGATGATTCCAAACCTCTGGACGATTTGGAGACTCCGGTTTTCGATAGCAAGTTTATGTCGGTACGGCGCCCCGGATGTTCCTATGCCGTTAAATCGAGTTTTATAAGGGAAATCATGCCATATTGGCAGGATGATTTTGCGCATGATGGTATGTTATGGCGCTTCTCATTACTGAAGGGGACCCTCAGACTTC
Source organism: Collinsella sp. AM29-10AC (assembly GCF_003469085.1). Lineage (NCBI taxonomy): Bacteria > Bacillati > Actinomycetota > Coriobacteriia > Coriobacteriales > Coriobacteriaceae > Collinsella > Collinsella sp. AM29-10AC. Next base: position 8,878 of record NZ_QSKB01000018.1, on the reverse strand, counting down.
TAAATCAGCCCTTGATTCGGTTCCGCAGGCATGACTCTAATGCAACTGAGATGCGACATATTGACAAGAAATCTCGTGTTGCTGAGATAATGATGTGCTTGAGATTTTCTGAGGTTTTAGAAGAATACTGCAGTAGTAATCCTAGCGATTATCGTATATCTTCTGCGCATATAGAGCATTACGGTTCTGTTTTAAATGCCCGTCTGCACTTGCTCGTAGGCGGCCTAAAACTAAGTGATTTAGGCACCATTCTAAAATATCGTAAGTATGAACTGTCAAATCGTTCCCTGCTTGGTGATTTTAAGGCCTTAATCAGTCCCTGTGACAGTAAGTAGGTGTTTAGAATGCTTGAGCTATTTACTAATGAATTCACTATTTTGATTTTTGCCGCAATCTTAAGTGTCATTTCTCCCGTTAAAGGACTGTTTTTTTCTGTTCTAGGATTGCTTGTTTTCAAAGAAGTTCTTTCTGGGCGTCTCTACAAAGTGTTTTTAAATAACGCCATTCCCATTGTCGTTATGGGCGCGATGGTTTTCTTTTCTGCCATTGCGTTTACGTCCCGAAGTATTAATGAATCCCTCCTTACGGTCTGCTCGTATTTCTTTTGCATTCTTCTTGGTTATATTTACGGTAAAGCAAAGAACGATGACTGGGTTGAGTCTGCATTGCTTATGCTTCGCAACGTTATGGTGTTCGCTTGCCTATTTAGCTTTGTCCTTGAAATTGCTTTAGGTCAACGACTAGTTACAAATGGTTCCTTTTCTTTTCTACAAACTGTAACGATTGATAATCCATCCATGTATCGACTGCGTAGTTTTTTCGGTCATGCAATCGTATTTGGCCAAATGATAGTTATTGCTGTGGTAATTAACTATAAATTGGAGACGTGCAGGATGAAACGTCTCTTATGCTCTGTAGTTCTTTTGGTCGCTCTGCTTCTGACAAAGAGTCGTAGCGCGTGGATTATTCTCATTGCTTTAGCATCGGTTTACCTGATCTTTCGCCTAAAGAACCCCGAGTATTCTAAATGGAATTTAATTGCGCTTTTAGTTCCAGCTGTATTGCTACTCGTTTTCATTCTCTACAAGTTTGGACTGTTTAACTTTGTGGCTTCTCGATTTGGTGAGCTTGAAACTGATGTTTCATATAGCCAGCGTTCCGGAGCCATTGCCTATATTATTCATAGCTTTTTAAGCAGGCCGCTGTTTTGGCTTACTGGAAATGGTTATGGCAGTAGTCGCATGACTATGCTGGGCACGACGGTTGAAATTAGCGGTTTTTCAACGGTGGATAATGGTTTCCTTGCAATGCTGTATGAATATGGTTTTCTTGGAATTTGTAGTTTTGTATTTTTGCTAATTTCCGCTGGCATCGGTTCGTTCAGGTCGGGTTGCGAACTCGATCAAGTACTATTTTCCGTTTCCTGTATATGCTGCGCGGAGCTCATGTTTTATTGCGAGCTTGGTTGGTGGGTGCCAACGGTCATCTTGTTTGTTTCCTGTGGACTCGTTCTGGGTAGAACGAGTGCTCGGTATTCAGATTTGTGCGAGTCGGGCCCTATTTTGATTTCTGAATAAATCAAGGTTGCTAGTTTAAACAAACGAGGTTGAATGAATTATTCGTCTATTGCACGCAACACTATGATTGCGTTTGCTGCACAGTTTATTTCTCTATCGGTCAGTGTCGTCATGTCGCTGCTCGTGCCGAAAATCGTTGGCGTTGCTGATTATGGATACTGGCAACTGTTCATGTTTTATACGACCTATTCCGGCTTTTTTCACCTTGGCCTGAATGATGGTGTCTACCTGATTAACGGGGGTCTCTCTCGTGATGAAATCGATAAGAGCTCAATCAAATCCCAGTATATCTTCGGTGCTTGTTTCCAGGCAGTGATTTGCCTCGGCATCACTTTTGTTTCGCTGCCTCTTGTCGATGACGCAAATCGTGTATTTGTTATCGCGTCTTTTGCGCTTTACACCGTCGTCTATAACCTGACAAGTTATTTAGGCTTTGTCTTTCAGGCCATGAACGAAACTAAGCTTTTTTCGTTTTCTACAATGTTAGACAGGCTGGTGTTTCTGGCACCGCTCCTTGTTTTAATTGGATTTAAGGTTTCGGACTACCATCCCTATGTCTACGCGTATCTCGTTTCGAAAATTATTGCGCTCATATATTGCTCTTGGATGGGCAGGGATATCCTACGCGCCAAATCAGTGTCTTTTGGTAATTCGCTTAAGGACGGTATCCGCAGTATCTTCGTCGGCGTGAAGCTGATGATTGCGAACATCGCCGACACACTGATCCTCGGGGTATCTAGGTTTCTTATCGATCATTTTTGGGGTATCGTCGCCTTTGCAAAAATTTCGTTCTCCCTCTCTCTGGTGAATTTCTTCATCACCTTCGTCTCACAGGCGAGTATGGTTTTATTTCCTGCCCTTAGGACAGGCTCTGAAGATGAGAGGGTTCGTTTTTACATCGGCATAAGGAATTCTATCGAGCTTATTTTCCCTGCGATCTATTTACTCTATTTCCCTATGGTTTGGTTTTTGGGGATATGGCTTCCTCAATATGCCGTAAGCCTCAAATACTTTGCGCTCTTACTCCCGATATGCGTCTTCAACACTAAGATGAGCCTTTGCTGTACGACCTACTTCAAGGTTCTTCGTAAAGAGCAGCTGCTCCTGAAGTTGAATATCGTCACTGTTATTTGTAGTGCTGTTTTTTCGATATTCGGTGTTCTTGTCCTTAACTCGCTCGACGCCGTCCTGTGTGGCGCCGTTATCTGCATTATTGGCAGGTCGTTGTGGTCCGAGCTCTATCTGAACGAACAGCTTAGCGCCCCGGGTTCAACGAGGCCGTTTCAGGAGATCCTGCTTACAGTCGCTTTCGTCTTGTTCACTGAGCTTTTATCTTGTGGGACTGCGGCGATTCTGTATGCATTAGTCTACGTTGGCTATCTCTTGCTCAATCATTCTGCGCTGAAAAGCGTTGCTTCGTGTTTGACCAAACTGAAGAAGCAGCGATAGTCACATCAAAATGGATTGGATTTTAATATGAAAGGTATCATCCTCGCTGGCGGGTCCGGTACCCGCCTGTACCCGCTCACACTCGTGACCTCCAAGCAGCTGCTGCCGGTCTACGACAAGCCCATGATCTACTACCCGCTGTCCACCCTCATGCTGGCGGGCATCCGCGACATCCTGGTCATCTCCACGCCGACCGACCTGCCCAACTTCGAGCGCCTGCTCGGGGACGGCTCGCGCTACGGCGTGAACCTCTCATACGCCGAGCAGCCCAGCCCCGACGGCCTGGCGCAGGCCTTCACCATCGGCGAGGAGTTCATCGCCGGCGAGCCGTGCGCGCTGGTGCTGGGCGACAACATCTTCTACGGCAACGGCCTGTCGCGCCACCTGACGCGCGCCGTCCAGAACGCCGAGTCGGGGAGGGCCACGGTCTTCGGCTACCACGTGGACGACCCCGAGCGCTTCGGCGTCGTGGAGTTCGACCGCGAGGGGAGGGCCGTCTCCATCGAGGAGAAGCCCGAGCGCCCCAAGAGCTCCTACGCCGTCACCGGCCTGTACTTCTACCCGGGCGACGTGGCCGCCAAGGCGCACAAGGTGGAGCCGTCGGCCCGCGGAGAGCTGGAGATCACCACGCTCAACCAGATGTACCTGGAGGAGGGGGCGCTGTCCGTGGTCACCCTCGGCCGCGGCTACGCGTGGCTGGACACCGGCACCATGGAGAGCCTGCACGAGGCCGCGGAGTTCGTTCGCGCCGTGGAGCACTCCCAGGACCTGCCGGTCTCGGTCCCCGAGGAGATCGCCTGGGAGAACGGCTGGATCACGACCGCCGAGCTCGAGGAGGCAGCGAAGGCCTACGGCAAGTCGGTCTACGGGCGGCACCTGAAGAAGGTCGCCGCCGGCGAGATCGTCAACAGCCCGCGCGAGTACTAGGAGGAACCCCTCATGTCCGAGATCTTCGAACCCAAGAACATCATCGTCACGGGCGGCTGCGGCTTCATCGGCAGCAACTTCGTGCACTACGTGGTGGACAGCCACCCCGACGTTCACGTCACCGTCCTGGACAAGCTGACCTACGCCGGCAACCCCGAGAACATCGCCGGGCTGCCCTCCGACCGCGTGGAGCTCGTCGTGGGCGACATCTGCGACGCGGAGCTGCTGGACAGGCTGGTACCGGGCCACGACGCCATCGTGCACTACGCCGCCGAGAGCCACAACGACAACTCCATCGCCGACCCCGAGCCCTTCCTGCGCACGAACGTCGAGGGCACCTTCCGCCTTCTGGAGGCCGTCCGCAAATACGGCGTCCGCTACCACCACGTCTCCACCGACGAGGTCTACGGCGACCTGGCGCTCGACGACCCCGCCAAGTTCACCGAGGAGACGCCGTATCACCCGAGCAGCCCGTACTCGAGCACCAAGGCGTCCTCCGACATGCTCGTGCGCGCCTGGACCCGCACCTACGGCCTTCGCACCACGATCTCCAACTGCTCCAACAACTACGGCCCCTACCAGCACGTGGAGAAGTTCATCCCGCGCCAGATCACCAACATCATCGACGGTGTCCGCCCCAAGCTCTACGGGAAGGGCGAGAACGTCCGCGACTGGATCCACACCGAGGACCACTCCTCGGCCGTCTGGGACATCCTCACCAAGGGCCGCATGGGGGAGACCTACCTCATCGGCGCCAATGGGGAGAGGGACAACATCACCGTGCTCCGCATGATCCTCGAGGCGATGGGGCGCGACCCCGG